>NZ_CAXBHS010000002.1:0-264556 GCF_963975625.1 uncultured Porticoccus sp. | reverse complement strand
TGGACGGCAGTGGCACGAGCACCATCACGATCACGATTAATGGCACCAACGACGGAGCGGTGGTCACGAACGACGCCCGTTCGGTGACGGAAGATCAGGACCTGAATCCGGTGGACAGTGTGCCGGATACGGTGCTGAGTGTGACCGGCGCGATCAGTGTGTCGGATGAAGATCAGGGCGAAGAGGCTTTTGATCCGGGCACGCTGTCGTTTGGCGGTCGGACGAACTCGAATGCATTGGACACAGACACCGCCGAGCTGGGGACACTGACGCTACTGGATGACCAGGGCAACTACAGTTTTGCGGTAGACAATGCGGCGGTGCAGTACCTGGCGGCGGGCGACACGGTGGTTCAGACCTGGACGGTTGACTCTGTGGACGGCAGTGGCACGAGCACCATCACGATCACGATTAATGGCACCAACGACGGCCCCGTGGCAAACCCCGATACCAATTTCGTAAATAAGAGTATTGATGGGGTAGATGCCCCCATAATTTCAGGGAATGTCATATCAGGTGGTGAAAATGGAATAGATTCGGCAGATTCATTTGCTGGTGCCGAGCAGTACGCCGATGTCGCTGACACAGATGTTGATCTTGGCGATGCCTTGAGAATAGTCAGTATAAATAATCAGTCAGTCAGCGTGGGAACAACGGCTGCTAATGGAACGCAACTTGCCGGTTTATATGGTGTTTTGACTATTGGGGCAGACGGCTCATATGCCTACGACCTAGACGATAATAATCCACTGCTGGCCGACCTGAATACCGGTGAAGAATTGAATGAGGTGTTCAACTATACGGTTTCTGATTCAAGTGGCGCAGAGAGTTCATCAACATTGACGATCACTGTGAATGGTCAGGACCAGGGGCAGCCCCCGTTAGAACTGGGTGTTACAAAAAATTTATACGTTGGCCTTGATGAACTGGTTATCAAAAACCTTCAAGTTGGTTTTGAAGACGCTACTTTTGTGAATGGAACGGCAAACACCTCGGAATATAATACTGATTCCGATCCATATATTGATCAGTTGGGCTGGGGCAGACCTGTCGGTAGTACCGGCCAGTCTGGTTACACACTGGTTGATAATACCCTTTTCAGTTCAGAAACCGGGTCAACAGTAGACGTTGGCTCAACCTTCAAGATTGCGGACTTCCAGCATTTAAATTTTCCCATAGCGGTCAATTCGTCAATCCTCCAGGAAGTCTACCTGGTCCTTAATATGGATATAGTGATTAATGGGGTCCACCTGGAAAAACCGATAGACTTGAAACTGCTGATGAGTCACGACGAAACCCCTAATGATAGTGGTGATCCACGGGATATTATTTCACTTCCGCCACAGATGATCACTGTCAACATGGATGGCTTCGATTATGATTTCCATGTATTGGGATTTCGGGATGTTGATGGCAATTTGGTTGATGAAATTTATACGAATGAAAATGCAGTAAATGACTTTGAAATTGTCGGCAGCTTCACTTCGTCATCTGAAAACCCTCAGGTGCTGGATAGTGTTTCCGGAACTGTCGGGACAGGGAGTGATGATGTCGTCACCTGGGCTGATACTTCGAGTGAATACGGCACTCTGACCGTCAGCGAAGATGGCAGTTATGAATATATACTGAATGGTGATATCAAGAACGTTCTAGACGTTGGTGAGAATCTGGTGGATAGCTTCGAATATACGGTTACCAATCAGAATGGTAGCACTACCAGTACACTGGAAATTAATATTTCCGGCTATCAGAATATTTACGGCTCTTCTGGAGACGATTCCCTGACGGGTACATCAGCGAATGAATATTTGACCGGTGCAGCCGGTGATGATGTTCTCAATGGCGCCGGGGGCGAGGATGTTCTTGTAGGTGGTCCTGGCAACGATATACTGACGGGCGGTCTCGGGGCAGATGTGTTCAAGTGGGTAGCCGGCGATGAAGGAATAGGTGCGACCGATACTGTTACTGATTTTAACCAGTCGAGTGGCAGCTATGATCCATCAGAGGGCGATATTCTTGATCTCTCAGATCTTCTTGTGGGGCTGGATTCATCAGGCATGACTTTAGCCGAAGCCCTGGATGCATCTTTTCTGACGATCACGTCAGATGGAACTGATACGAGTATTGTCGCCGATGTCGATGGTGCCGCGGCGGGGACTACGACCCAAACAATTGTGCTGCAAGGTGTGGATTTAACAAATGGTGGTGAGTTTTCTTCGGCAGAAGTCATCGAAAGCCTCATTAGTAATAATAATCTGGTTGTAGATTGATCGTTTGAAAATTAAAAAAACCCGGTCAAATGGCCGGGTTTTTTACAATAACGTCCATTCTGGATTGGTCGTTATTATTCTTTACTCTAACTCCTTCGCCATTCTTGCATTCAGGTCCCGCCAAAGATTGAGCTGGTCTGATTTGCCTGCTTTGAGTTGTTCATTACGTGTTCTGGCCAGCCATAAATTATCGGCGTTAAAACTGTAAATCGGTCGAAGGTCATTTCGCTCATTGGCCGGTTTGATGTGTTTATTGATATTGTCGAGAATCAGGGGTACAGAAGTTGGGGTGGCATAGTAGGCCAGTACCATGTGTGCCTGATTCAGCAAAGTCGCCTTGACATAGGTGATCCGCAATTTTGAAACATCCATGCCCATTTCCTTGAGCGTGAAATACTTGGCAATAGAGAAATCCTCACAGTCACCGGCATCTCTGGCAAGAAATTCGATAGGAGTCGCCCAGTAATCATTCTTGCCCCACAGCTCAATGTCGCTGACAAAGCGGGCGCCATTAAAAAAATCATTCACTGCCGTGAGTTGCTCGATATCCGCTTTGCCGCGGTATTCGTGAGTCATATTTTGCCAATATTCAATGCGCAACTGAGCAGGCTCTCCATATTTTTTATGGATGCTGGTGAGCATTTTGTCACTGATCCCGGAGTGATCAGCGTTGCCTGTAAATATCACGAAAAACAGAGAAGCCAGCAGTCCAATGCGACCGAAAAAAATTGCTTGTAGAGCTGATGAAGACTTCAATTTCTTTCCGTTTTTTGCGACGTTATCGGCCTATTTACAGCGACTTTGATCTTATCATAGAGATTGCCTGGCAAGGCTATGATGCGAGTCGATGTAGCGTGATCCAGTGCTCAATTGGCAAGTGGGCCAGTTTGGATTAGACTCGATCAATTGAACACAAAAGGAATGTTGCGTGACTCTGTTCCGCCAGCTGATTATCGCTATTGTCTTGTTATTTGTCTGTCTGTACGCAGGCAATACGCTTGTCAGTCTTTATAACAACCAGCAACTGGTTGCTGAACAGATGCAAGTCCATGCGCAGGACACTGCTACTTCACTTGGGCTTTCCATGACGCAGGCGGCGCAGGAAAAAGATATTGCCACCATGGATACCATGTTCAATGCGGTATCTGACAGCGGTTATTTTCAGCGTATTTATTTTTCTGATCTCGACGGGAATACCCTGATCGACAGAGAATTTCCGGTTTCTCTTGAGGGTGTTCCAGACTGGTTTTTGTCATTCATCGACCTGCCCATTAACGAGGGGAGGGCAGAAGTAACGTCTGACTGGATGCAACTGGGGGAGGTGGTCGTTGTCAGTCATCCCGGTCAGGCTTACCTGAAACTGTGGCGGGTTACCACGACACAGTTAATCTGGTTTACTGCTATTACACTGTCTGTCTGTTTGTTGGCCTATATTGCGCTCAAATGGTTGCTCGTGCCACTTGCCCGGGTTGAGCAGCAGGCCAATGATATTTTCAATAAAAAATTTGTTGTTCTGGAGCCCCTGCCGAAAACTCGTGAGCTTGGCAGCGTCGTCCGGGCCATGAATAGGATGGCACTTCACCTCAAGGCCGTTTTTGAAGATCAGCTTTCGCTCATCGACCGACTGCAGAAACAGTCTTTTCAAGATGCGGTTACCGGTCTCTCCAATCGAAATGATTTTGACAACCGCCTGCGAAGCTATGTCGATGATCAGGAGGAGGGCATGCATACCGGCGCTCTGGCGATTGTCGCATTGCACGATATTTCATGCGTCAACGAATATGCCGGGCGTGGAGAGGGAAATGCGATTCTCAAATCTGTCGGCCAGCGTTTGCAAAGCGCGGTGATTGATCATCCCCGGGCTATTGTAGCCAGACGGCAGGGTCCGGAGTTCTCGCTGTTTATCCCCGATATTACCCCTGGAGAAGGCGACGCTTTGGCAGAAAAGATATTTGGGGCCGTCCAGGATATCAGTTGGCTTCATAACGAGAAGTGTCCATTGTCTTTCCACATGGGATATACCTTTCATACGAATATCACCAGTGGTCCCGAAATGCTGGGTGAAGCCGATATTGCACTGCGGCAGGCCAAGCTGGGTAGTGCCAGCCGTTGGACCAAATTTGCCGATGTGCAAAATGGTGATGTTCCCGTACTGGGAAAACCCCTCAATGAGTGGGAAGTATTTCTCAATCAGGCCATTCAAAACCGGCTTGTGGCACTTCACTACCAGCCTATAGTCAGTATTCAGGATAAAGCGCTACTGGCCCAGGAAGTGTATGTGCGCTTCCTCAACGGCAAGGATTTACTGGCGGCTGCTGTGGTGGTTCCCATTGCAGAAAGACTGGGGCTGATGCCTAGCCTTGACAGGCTGATTCTGGAGTCTCTGGCCTCGGCTGAGCGCGAAAAGGAGACCCCCACTAAACTGTGTGTCAATCTGTCGATAGTATCGGTGAAAACCTCCGGTTTTCTGAGATGGCTTGATAACTTCCTGGCATCTCAGCGGAGGCTGGCAGCGAAGTTGGTATTTGAGGTGCCGGAATATGCCATGAAAGCAAACGGTGCGTCTCTCAGGACTTTTAGTCAGCTTTTGCAAAAGCACGGTACTTCACTCGGCATCGACCATTTTGGCCTAGAGTCTGCGGCTTTTGGCTATCTGAGTAGTCTGCCATTGAATCATCTCAAGGTTCACCGCAGTTTTCTGCGCGAGCTGGACACGAATCTGGACAACCAGTTTTATATCAAGTCACTCGCCGGGCTTGCCCATAACAGTGGGTTGCAGTTATGGGTGGAAGGTGTTGAAAACGAACAGGAATGGGATCAGCTTGCCGAGCTGGATGCCGATGCTGCACAGGGTTATTTTTTGGGCCCGCCAGCCTTGAGAACTGTTGATTAGTCCTGTTCTGCGTATAATCACGCTCTTTTCCTGTTGACCCAATTCACCCCAAACGGAATGTTTATTTGATGTCTGTTCGCACACGCATTGCTCCATCTCCCACTGGCGACCCCCACGTTGGGACTGCCTATGTAGCCCTTTTTAATCTCTGTTTTGCCCGAAGCCAGGGTGGTGAGTTTATCCTGCGTATTGAAGATACTGACCAGGTTCGCAGTACCCCGGAATCTGAAAAGATGATTCTGGATTCCTTGCGCTGGCTAGGCCTCGAGTGGTCCGAGGGGCCCGACGTTGGTGGACCTTATGGTCCTTATCGACAGAGCGAGCGAACGGATATTTATCAACAACACGTTATGGAGCTGGTTGATAAAGGCCATGCATTTTACTGCTTTGCCACGTCTGAAGAGCTTGACGAGATGCGTCGTGAGCAGATGGCGAGAGGGGAAACCGCAAAATATGATGGCCGAGGTTTGTCATTGTCGGCCGAAAACGTTAAAAAGCGCCTGGCAGCGGGAGAGCCCTACGTTATCCGTATGAAGGTTCCCGATCACGGCAGTTGTGTTTTTCAGGATCTGCTGCGCGGCCAGATTGAAATTCCCTGGACACAGGTGGATATGCAAGTGCTGCTGAAGGCGGACGGTATGCCCACCTATCACCTTGCCAATGTAGTAGATGACCACCTGATGAAAATCACCCATGTCATTCGTGGCGAGGAATGGATCAACTCAGCACCCAAACACCTTCTCCTTTATAAGTACTTTGGTTGGGATATGCCTGAGTTCTGTCATATGCCATTGCTGAGAAATCCCGATAAAAGCAAACTCAGCAAGCGGAAAAACCCTACCAGCATCAACTATTATCGGGATATGGGTTACATGCCGGAGGCTGTGGTCAACTATCTTGGGCGTATGGGCTGGTCCATGCCGGACGAGAGTGAGAAGTTTAGCCTTCAGGACATGCTTGATCAGTTTGACCTGCGTGCTGTGCATCTGGGGGGGCCGGTTTTTGATACTGAAAAGCTGGACTGGCTGAACGGCCGCTGGATCCGTGAAAATCTGGATGAGCAGGCATTTGCCAATCGTGTTGCTGAATGGGCGATAAACCGTGACAACCTCGCCAGGATGATTCCACTGATCAAGGAGAGAGTGGAAAAGTTTTCCGATATTGCGCCGTTACTCGGGTTTATGTTTTCGGGCATGCCGAAACTCGATACTTCCCACTTCGAGCACAAAAAACTGGACAATGAAACAGTGCGGAAAATTCTGCAATACAGCTCCTGGCGCCTCGATGGGTTGCGTCATTGGAGTCGGGATGGCTTGTATGAGGAGCTGAATCAGTTGGCACAGGGGATGGAATTAAAGTTGAAGGATTTTTTATCCCCCCTGTTTGTCGCTGTTGCTGGATCCACCTCGGCTCCGCCCCTGTTTGATGCCATGGCTATCCTCGGGCCAGATATGGTCAGGGCGCGTATCAGGAGCGCTCTGGAGGCCTCTGGCGGGGTTTCTAAAAAGCAGCTAAAGGCCTGGGATAAAGATTACCGTCTTCTCTCTGCAGCCCGTACTGAACACCCTGAAGAACAGGCTTGACACTCCAGGGGGCTGTGCCTAAAATTGCGCCCTCTTTTACGGGGCTATAGCTCAGCTGGGAGAGCGCAACACTGGCAGTGTTGAGGTCAGCGGTTCGATCCCGCTTAGCTCCACCAAACAAAAAATCCCCCAGATGAAAATCTGGGGGATTTTTTGTTTGGTGTCATAAGAATTCAAACGCTACGTTCCGATTCATCACTCAATCGAAGGCTGAGGTACTGCTGTGTTAATCGGAGAAACGACTCATTCTTCCGGTTTTCCAGCGGAGCAGTGCATAGCCGATCGTGGCGCACCCGAGGGAAGTGAAGAAGGCAATGCCGTAAACTAGGCCGGTTGTCTGATATACGGGGCCATACATAAAAAACTCCAGCACCATATAACAACATATCCCCAGTAACATTCCCCATACATATTGTGGTAGAGCAGTGCCGTAGATATAGCCGGCGAGAAGCGATGGGATCGAGAGTATGGCGATGACAGAGGATACATTCTGTGCATAGATGGCTGCCCATGTGGCAGAACCGAACATCAGAAGTGCACCAACGATGTAGGCCTGAATTTTTTGCATTATCTGACTGCCTTCTGTTTCCACATATTCTGCAGCTGAGTCTTCCATGAATTGGTGCGGTGCTCTATTGGACGTTAGTCGTGCCGATGTCATTCAGCAGACACAAAAAAACCGCCCAAAAGGGCGGTTTCATTGGCAGGGTTAACACTACATATCGACCGCTTCCATACTGACTTCTGTTGCATCCAGTTTCCAGACGCCGTCTGTCAGGATCAGGTGATCAACTTCTTTTTCAATAATACCATCGGTGTTAAAGACGTCACTGGCTCTGGTCCAGGCATTGACCTTGGCCGTTTCCCCGTCAATTTCGACTGACGATATGCCGTATTCGTGCAGAATGACAGATGCCATATCCACGATATTCTTCCAGTCAGCTGCATACTCTTTTTTTGTACGACCATCAATCATTCTTGGTGTCAGCAGGTCGTAAGCATCTTCGTATTTTCGTGCTTTTAATGCAGCGTAGTAGCTTTTGACGACACCTTCAGGTGTATTCTCCGCTGCATAGGCGGTCGCTGTGAACAATAATGACAGCACTATGGTGATGGGGAGAAGTAGTTTGCTCACTGGTTTAATGCTCATTTGTAGCCTCCGGATGTAACTTTTTACTCAGACTCGATTTTTCGGATCAAGTTCAGGTTAGCTTTTTTCTGATGTTACTACAGAATAATCGAATTAGCTGTAGCTGTAAGCCCCTTGCGTTTTAACTGGGTAGAATTAAAAAAGCCACTCAAAGAGTGGCTTTGGGGTATGCAGAAATTGGTAATGTACCTGATCTTACTCGGGATAATCCCGTTTTGGTGATCCAGTGTAGAGTTGTCTTGGGCGACCGATACGGTAAGGGTTGCTCAGCATTTCATTCCAGTGAGATATCCAGCCAACAGTGCGCCCGGTAGCGAAGATAACAGTAAACATTTCAGTGGGTATGCCAATGGCTTTCATGATGATGCCCGAGTAGAAATCCACATTGGGGTAGAGTTTTTTCTCAACAAAATACTCGTCTTCCAGTGCAATCTGTTCCAGTCGTTTGGCGATTTTAAGCAATGGGTCATTTTCAATGCCGAGCTCAGCCAGTACCGCGTCACAGGCTTCTTTCATGACCTTGGCGCGGGGATCGAAGTTTTTATAGACCCGGTGGCCGAAGCCCATCAGCCGGAAGGGGTCGTCCTTGTCTTTGGCGCGTACTACGTACTTGTCGATGTGTTTTTCATCGCCGATTTGCTCGAGCATTTCCAGAACAGCCTGATTGGCCCCGCCGTGGGCGGGCCCCCACAGTGCTGCGATGCCAGCAGCTATACAGGAATAGGGGTTGGCGCCGGAAGAGCCAGCGAGACGGACGGTTGAAGTAGAGGCATTTTGTTCGTGGTCGGCGTGAAGGAGGAACAACAGATCCATTGCTTTCGCAATAACGGGGTTGATGTTGCTCTCTTCACAGGGAGTGCCAAACATCATGTGCAGGAAGTTCTCTGCGTAACCCAGTTTGTTATCGGGGTACATATAAGGCTGGCCAATGAAATGTTTGTGACACATGGCTGCCAGTGTTGGCATTTTGGCAATTAGCCTGTGTGCGGTAATCAGTCGGTGCTCTGGATCGTTGATATCCATGGAGTCGTGGTAAAACGATGACAGGCCGCCTACCGCGCCACAGAGCATAGCCATAGGGTGTGCATCGTAACGAAAGCCGGACATGAACTGCTCAATGGAGCGATTCACCATGGTGTGCATTCTGATAATCTGCTCAAAATCCTTTTTCCCCTCGGGAGAGGGGAGCTCTCCATTCAGCAGCAGATAACAGGTCTCAAGATAATCGGATTTTTGTGCGAGTTGTTCTATAGGGTAGCCGCGATGAAGCAATACGCCCTTGTCGCCATCAATAAAAGTAATTTTTGATTCACAGGCAGCAGTGGCACTAAAGCCGGGGTCGAACGTAAAACAACCTGTTTCAGGCACTTTCGAAATATCGATGACATCCTGTCCGAGAGTACTTCCAAGTATCGGTAATTCAAGATGAATATCTGTGCCCTCTACAGAAAGATGGACCTTCTTATTGCTCATTGGGTTCTCCTACGAATCAGGGAGCGAGATGCAAGCATCAAGCGTGCAAACTATTTCTGAGGCGCAAAACTATAGCCTTCTCTCTGGATTTGTCAATTTTACTGCAAATACAGCGAGTGAATAGCGGCTATCTTTTGTAGATATAACTGCATCAATACTGAATGACGGACAGGTTTCATTGTAATCCTGTGACAATACTTCTATAATTTTTCCCCGATTTTAGCCCGGTATGCCGACGACGGTTTAGCCGATTTTCCCTGCGTTATATTTCTGCATTCTGCCCAACCTGCGGACTTAAGGTGTGTATATCGTGAACAAGAAAAGACCTGTAAATCTCGATATCGGAACAATAGAGCTTCCGATAACCTCCTATGTATCTATTTTGCATCGTGTTTCCGGAGTTGTACTGTTCGGTGCAATCGCTGTGTTCTTGTGGTTGCTGGATACCAGCTTATCTTCAGAAGAAGGATTTAATGCTATCAGGGAAACGATGAGCAGCCCGGTTTGCCAATTGATTGTCTGGGCAGCGTTAGCGGGCCTGGCCTACCATATTGTCGCGGGTGTCCGACACTTGATTATGGATTTTGGTGTGGGCGAGACCCTTGAAGGTGGTCGCCTGGGCGCAAAAATTGTCCTGTTTGTTGCTGTTGTTCTAATTATTCTCGCGGGGGTCTGGGTATGGGTATGATTACCAATGTTACAAGCTTCAGCCGCAGTGGCCTCTCAGACTGGCTGCTGCAACGTGTTACCGCCGTGGTTATGGCTGCCTACACGGTATTTATCACGGCCTACCTGCTATTTAATTCCGGCCTTGAATACAGTCAGTGGCTCGGGCTGCACAGCCATATCGCCATGAAAATCTTTAATGTCCTGACAGTACTGTCTATCGCTGTCCACGCCTGGATCGGTTTGTGGGCGGTCCTGACCGATTACGTCACAGAGCGTCTGCTTGGTCCAAAGGCCACGGTGCTGCGTATTTTTCTTCAGCTGGGGATGATTACAGTCACTCTGGTTTATGTCATATGGGCTCTTGATATCGTATGGGGAATCTAAATCCATGAGTAGTGTAAGAACCATTTCGTTTGACGGTGTAATTGTCGGTGGTGGTGGTGCTGGTATGCGAGCCGCACTCCAACTGGCCCAGTCTGGCTATAAGACAGCGGTGATTTCCAAGGTCTTTCCGACGCGCTCACACACAGTTTCAGCGCAGGGTGGGATTACCTGTGCGATTGCCAGTGACGATCCCAGCGATGACTGGCGCTGGCATATGTATGACACGGTGAAAGGTTCCGATTATATCGGTGACCAAGAGGCCATTGAATATATGTGCTCTGTCGGGCCTGAAGCAGTATTTGAACTGGAGCACATGGGCCTTCCCTTTTCTCGTACCGAAGAGGGCCGTATTTATCAGCGGCCGTTCGGTGGACAGTCCAAAAATTTTGGTGAAGGTGGGCAGGCGGCAAGAACCTGTGCTGCTGCCGACCGTACAGGCCATGCGCTGTTACACACGCTCTACCAAAATAACATTAAAAACAATACGGTGTTCTTTAATGAGTGGTTTGCAGTCGACCTCGTGAAAAATGCCGATAATGCAGTTGTAGGCGTTATTGCCATCAATATTGAAACGGGCGAAACCGTTTACGTGAAATCCAAGGCCACGGTGCTCGCCACCGGCGGCGCAGGAAGGATTTATGCGTCGACCACCAATGCGCACATCAATACGGGTGACGGTGTCGGTATGGCCCTCCGGGCTGGTTTTCCAGTTCAGGATATCGAAATGTGGCAGTTTCACCCGACCGGTATTGCTGGTGCCGGCACACTGGTGACGGAGGGCTGTCGCGGTGAGGGCGGTTATCTGATCAATAAAGATGGTGAGCGTTTTATGGAACGCTATGCCCCCAATGCTAAAGACCTGGCGGGTCGAGATGTGGTTGCCCGGTCCATGGTTCTGGAGATTTTGGAAGGCCGTGGTTGTGGCGAAAAAGGCGATCACGTCTTGCTGAAGCTGGATCATCTCGGTGAAGAGATTCTTGAGAGTCGTCTGCCCGGTATCTGTGAGTTGTCTCGTACGTTTGCCCATGTGGATCCGGTCAAAGAACCTATCCCTGTAGTCCCCACCTGTCATTATATGATGGGCGGTGTTCCCACTAATGTTTCTGGTCAGGCGCTGACCCTTGATGCCGATGGTAATGATCGGGTTATTGATGGCTTGTATGCCTGCGGGGAAGTTGCCTGTGTGTCTGTTCATGGTGCAAACCGCTTAGGTGGCAACTCGTTGCTGGATCTGGTGGTGTTTGGTCGTTCATCAGGTCTGTTCATTGAGCAGGCTCTGCGTGAAGGGATTGACCTGAAGGAGGCAACTGATGCAGATATTGACGCTGCTATGTCTGGCATAAATCGAATTAATAATTCGACTGAGGGTGAGACCACCGCAGAGTTGCGGGCTGAGCTGCAAAGTATTATGCAGAACTATTTTGGTGTGTTCCGCCGTGGCGATTACATGCAGGAGGGCATTGAGAAGCTTAAAGCCCTTCGTCCCCGGATAGAAAACGTTCGTCTCGATGATAAAAGTAATGCTTTTAATACAGCTCGTATTGAGGCGTTGGAACTGCAGAATCTTCTAGAGGTTGCGGAGGCTACTGCTATCACCGCCGAGGTCAGAACAGAAAGCCGCGGCGCTCACGCCCGTGAGGATTTTACAGAGCGCGACGATGCAAATTGGTTGTGTCACTCTGTCTACTTTCCCGAGACTAAAGAAGTTGGTAAGCGAGGTGTGAACTTTGCACCCAAAACCATGGAAGCCTTCGCGCCTAAGGCGCGTACCTACTGATAAGGGTTTGAACCATGTTGAAAGTTAGTATTTATCGCTACAATCCTGAGACGGACGAAGCTCCATACATGCAGGACTATGAAGTGGATACTGCCGGCAAGGATGTGATGGTGCTAGATGTTTTAGAGCAGCTCAAAGCGCAGGATTCAACGTTGTCTTATCGCCGTTCCTGCCGTGAGGGTGTCTGCGGTTCAGACGGCGTAAATATCAATGGTAAGAATGGTTTGGCTTGTATTACGCCGCTCTCGGCAGCAGTGAAAAACGACAAGTTGGTACTTCGCCCGCTGCCTGGCTTGCCGGTTATTCGGGATCTGGTAATCGATATGGGCCAGTTTTATGCCCAGTATGAAAAGATTCAACCGTATCTGGTAAACAACCAGCCGGCGCCCGCAATTGAACGCCTGCAGTCTCCGGAAGATCGAGCCAAGCTGGATGGTCTCTATGAATGTATCCTGTGTGCATGCTGCTCTACCAGTTGTCCCTCTTTCTGGTGGAATCCGGACAAGTTTATCGGTCCTGCGGGCTTGCTCCAGGCCTATCGTTTTCTGGTGGATAGCCGTGACACGGATACTGAGCAACGGCTTGCCAATCTGGACGATCCGTTTAGTGTTTTCCGCTGTCACGGAATTCAAAACTGTGTGGCGGTTTGTCCCAAGGGATTGAATCCAACTAAAGCAATTGGTCATATCAGAAATATGCTACTGAGAAGTGCTACTTAAAGTACATTACAGTACAATCTGCCAAGGCTTCCCTAGGTGGGAGCCTTGGTGATTTTGTGATCTGACTGACTACAGGAAACATTTCGATGCCTGAAAGCATCATGCAGCAATTTTTGCGCACTTCTCATCTTTCCGGTGGGAATGCTGCATATATCGAAGGTTTGTACGAAACCTATCTACACGACCCGAATGCAGTGCCTGACGAGTGGCGCTCTTTCTTCAGCTCACTTCCCGGTGTTAATGGACATAATGGGCTTGATGTATCCCATGCGACTATTCAGGAGCACTTTGAGTTGCTCGGTCGTCGCAGGGCAAGGCCTGTTCCCGCACCTGGTTCCGGTGGCGTCAATATAGAACATGAGCGGAAGCAGGTTAAAGTACTCCATCTCATTAGTTCCTACCGCAACCGCGGCCATCAGCAAGCAAGCCTTGATCCTTTGGGAATAATGAAGCGGGAGACGGTCCCGGATCTGCAACTTTCTTACCATGGTTTGACGGAAGCCGATCTTGATACGACTTTTCAATGTGGCACATTGTTCATCGGTAAACAGGAAGCCACACTGAAGGAAATTATCTCTGCTTTGGAGGAGACTTACTGTCGCCACGTTGGTGTTGAGCTGATGCACATCACTGATTTGGCCGAAAAGCAGTGGTTTCAGCAACGTCTCGAGAGTGTGCGTTCGAAACCCGTTTATGATACTGAAACACGCAAGCACGTATTGCAGCGACTGACAGCCGCGGAAGGACTGGAGCGGCATCTGGATTCCAAGTATCCCGGCACCAAGCGATTTGGTCTGGAGGGCGCAGAATCACTGATTCCCATGCTCGATGGTCTGATTGAAAGAGTCGGGGAATACGGAGCCAAAGAAATTGTCCTGGCCATGGCTCATCGCGGACGACTTAATGTTCTGGTGAACGTGCTGGGCAAAAGCCCGGCTGACCTGTTTGCTGAATTTGAGGGTAAACGGCATGTTGATACCTCGGGGGACGTGAAGTACCACCAGGGGTTTTCTTCGAATGTCATGACGCCAGGTGGCGAAGTGCATCTGGCGCTAGCGTTCAACCCCTCCCACTTGGAAATCGCCTCTCCGGTAGTTGTGGGCTCGGCCAGAGCACGTCAGGACCGTAGGCAAGATCCAGAGGGCGATCAGGTAGTCCCTGTCATTGTCCACGGCGATGCCTCTTTTGCCGGCCAGGGTGTGGTGATGGAAACGTTCCAAATGTCTCAGACCCGCGCCTACAAAACGGGTGGCAGTATTCACCTCGTAATCAATAATCAGGTAGGTTTTACCACTAGCAGGAAGGAAGATGCCCGTTCGACAGAATACTGTACCGATGTGGCAAAAATGGTTCAGGCTCCGATCATTCATGTTAATGCAGATGATCCGGATGCGGTAATGTTCGCTACCTCACTGGCTGCAGATTACCGTTATCAGTTCAAGAGGGATATTGTTATTGACCTGTTCTGCTACCGTCGCAGAGGCCATAACGAAACCGATGAGCCATCTTCTACCCAGCCCCTGATGTACAAGGTTATCAAGAAGCACAAAACCACCAGGGCTCTTTATGCTGACAGGCTTGCAAGTGAGGGTGTGCTCAATGAGTCAGCAGCGGATAGCCTGCTTGCAGATTATCGGAACATCCTCGACAAGGGACATAATGTCGTGAACAAGCTGGTCTCAGAGCCAGATGATGCACTGTTTGTCGACTGGTCTCCCTATTTGGGGCACGAATGGGTAACGCCAGCGGATACCTCTTATCCATTGGCTAAGCTGAAAGATCTGGCAACCAGAATGTGTCGGGTGCCAGAAGGTATTGTGTTGCAGCGCCAGGTGGAAAAAATTTATGACGACCGGCTGAAGATGTCGGCCGGGGCTCTGGAGCTGAACTGGGGCATGGCGGAACTTCTGGCTTATGCCACGCTGTTGGAGCAGGGTTACCCTATTCGGATGACCGGCCAGGATATTGGCCGCGGTACTTTCTCTCACCGTCACGCAGTACTTTATAATCAGAAAGATGCCGAAACCTACACGCCGCTCAAGCATCTTTCAGAAAATCAGCCCGAGTTCGATATCTATGATTCATTTCTGTCAGAAGAGGCCGTCCTGGCATTTGAGTACGGCTATTCTACAACGGCACCCTCTGGTCTGGTGATATGGGAAGCCCAGTTTGGGGATTTCGCGAACGGTGCCCAAGTTGTCATCGACCAGTTCATCACCAGTGGTGAACACAAGTGGGGACGCTTGTGTGGCCTCACCATGTTGTTGCCTCACGGTTATGAAGGACAGGGTCCGGAACACTCATCAGCTAGGCTCGAGCGTTTTTTGCAGCTTTGTGCTGAGCACAATATTCAGGTTTGTATCCCAACAACCCCTGCTCAGGTCTACCATATGCTTCGCCGTCAGGCGATCAGGCCAATGCGTCGGCCACTGGTAGTCATGAGTCCTAAATGGATACTGCGGCACAAGCTTGCAACTTCCTCTCTGGAAGATCTTGCCGATGGGCATTTTATGCCAGTGATTCCTGAGCGAGAGGTGGCGCCCAAGAAAGCGCGCCGTCTGATATTGTGTTCAGGAAAAGTTTATTACCATCTGCTGGAGGAGCGGATGGAGCGCAAAATTGACGATATTGCCATGGTGCGTATCGAGCAGCTCTACCCGTTTCCCGATGAAGACTTGTTAAATGTACTCAGTGAGTACACCTGTTTAGAGGAGGTAATCTGGTGTCAGGAAGAGCCCATCAATCAGGGCGCCTGGTACAGCAGTCAACACCATATGCGCAGTGTGCTCGATCGTTATAACGGGGATTTAACCCTACGTTATGTCGGTCGTCCTGCCTCTGCAGCGCCGGCTGCAGGTTACATGTCGGCACACCTTGAGGAACAGGCGAAATTTGTTAATGAAGCGTTGAGCTTTTAGCCGCCAAAAACCATCCTTGACCAAGGAAATGATAAAAAATGAGCATTGAAATTAAGGCACCTACTTTCCCTGAATCCGTTCAGGAGGGAAATATTGCTACATGGCATAAAAAACCTGGGGATTCCGTTACCCGGGACGAGTTGCTGGTTGATATTGAAACGGACAAAGTGGTTCTCGAAGTGGTTGCTCCCGCAGATGGAACACTGGATGAGGTCTTGAAAGCTGAGGGAGATGTTGTTCAGAGCAACGAGGTCATTGCACGCGTCACTGCCGGGGGCAGCTCTGCGAAACCAGCAGCGGAAAAGGAGTCTGAGCCAGAAGCGAAGGCAGAGTCAGGAGCAAAGCCTGATGATAGCAGTAAAGATTCAAGTGACGAAAAAATTGCCAGCCCTGCAGCTAGGAAGCTAGCTGAAGAAAAGGGTGTGGATCTGCAAAAAGTCAGCGGAAGCGGGAAAGATGGCAGAATAACCAAAGAGGATATTGTCGCCATTCAACCAACAGCTTCTCCTGAGCAGCCAGCACCTGCAGCGAGCCTGCCCCCTATGGCGGATGGGGATCGGGTCGAGAAGCGCGTACCTATGACACGTATGCGTTCACGCATTGCTGAGCGTCTGGTTCAGGTGACTCAAACGACCGCAATGTTGACGACCTTCAATGAAGTCGACATGCACCGAATCATGAATTTGCGTACAGAGTTCAAGGATTCATTCTCCAAAATTCACAATGGTACCCGGCTCGGATTTATGGGTTTCTTTGTCCGCGCGGCGACTGAAGCCCTGAAACGTTTCCCTGCCGTAAATGCCTCTATTGATGGCACCGATGTTGTTTATCACGGTTATCAGGATGTAGGTGTGGCAGTTTCCACCGATAAGGGCCTGGTCGTGCCAGTACTCCGTAATGCCGACACAATGAGCATTGCTGATGTTGAGAGCACAATTGCTGAGTTTGGTGGAAAGGCTCGTGATGGCAAGCTATCGATTGAAGAAATGACAGGTGGCACGTTCACGATTACGAATGGAGGCGTTTTTGGTTCACTGTTGTCTACTCCAATCCTGAACCCTCCGCAAACGGCAATATTGGGTATGCACAAAATTCAGGAGCGCCCAGTGGCTGAAAACGGTCAGGTGGTTATTCGCCCAATGATGTATCTTGCTTTGTCTTATGACCACCGTTTGGTCGATGGCAAGGAAGCGGTACAGTTTCTTGTGGCGATAAAGGAAATGATCGAAAATCCAGCTAAGATATTACTTGAGATATAGTTCTTAGTTAATTGAATTTAATAGGATTTGTAATGACAGAAAAATATGATGTCATCGTGATTGGGGCTGGTCCCGCCGGCTATGTTGCGGCTATTCGCTGCGCCCAGCTGGGACTTAAGACTGCGTGTATTGAAAAGTGGCAAAATGCCAAGGGCGAAGGCGTTAATGGAGGTACCTGCCTGAATGTTGGGTGCATTCCATCTAAAGCATTGCTGGATAGCTCTTATAAATACCATGAGGCAAAAAGTGAATTGTCTGTTCATGGTATCAGCACCACGAACGTAAAAATCGATGTAAAAGCGATGATTGAGCGCAAAACCAAAATTGTGGAGCAGCTCACGGGTGGTATTGCAGGTTTATTGAAAAGTAATGGCGTTACTTCGCTGTTCGGCACAGGTAAGTTGTTGTCTGGGAAGGAAGTTGAGTTGACCGATCACAAAGGCGGCAAACAAGTGCTTGCTGCTGATAACGTGATTATTGCAACAGGTTCTCAGCCCATCAACATTCCAGTGGCCCCCATTGACGGCAAAATTATTCTCGATTCCACTGGTGCCCTCGAATTAACGTCTGTACCAAAGCGATTGGGCGTGATTGGTGCCGGAGTCATTGGGCTGGAGTTGGGAAGTGTGTGGAACCGTCTGGGTAGCAAGGTTGTGCTCCTCGAAGCAATGACGGATTTCCTGTCTATCATGGATCAGCAAATTGCTAAAGAATCACTGAAGATATTTACCAAGCAGGGGCTGGATATCCGTTTGGGTTGCCGGGTTACTGGCAGCGATGTGAAAACCAAAGAGGTCGTTGTCACCTATCAGAACAGTGACGGTGAAGAAGCCAAAGAGACCTTTGATAAATTGATAGTCTGTGTCGGTCGTCGACCTTTCACTGAAGGGCTTTTGGCGCCTGATTGCGGCGTCAACCTCGATGAGCGTGGCTTTATCTTTGTCAATGAAAAATGTGCCACTAATGCGCCTGGGGTATGGGCTGTAGGTGATGTGGTGCGAGGACCGATGTTGGCTCACAAGGGTTCAGAGGAAGGCATCATGGTCGCCGAGCGTATTGCGGGCCAGAAAACCCAGATGAATTACGATATCGTACCCAATGTCATCTATACGCACCCGGAGATTGCCTCCGTTGGCAAAACTGAAGAACAGCTGAAGCAAGCGGGCGAGCCATACAGTATTGGTGTATTTCCCTTCGTTGCCAGTGGTCGCGCGCTTGCAGCAAATGACAGTGAAGGGATGGTAAAACTGATTGCTCACGCTGAAACAGACCGTATCCTCGGATGCCATATCGTCGGTCCCAGTGCAGCGGATCTTGTGCAGCAAGTGGCGATTGCGATGGAATTTGGGTCGAGTGCAGAAGATATTGGTATGACGGTCTTTGCACATCCGACGCTATCAGAGTCGGTGCACGAGGCGGCACTGGCAGTTAATGGTCACGCCATTCATATACCGAACCGCAAGAAACGGAAATAGTTTTTGTCTTATAACTCCGCAGTTCTCTACGATCTGCGGAGTTTTCTTATTTATTATCCTTAACCGACTGAACGGGAATGACAATGAACCTTCACGAATATCAGGCAAAGCAGCTGTTTGCTGAGTATGGTCTGCCAGTATCCGAGGGCATAGCAGCAGAAACTGTCAAAGAGGCTGTTGCGGCTGCCGATGTGATTGGCGGTGACCGCTGGGTAGTAAAAGCACAGGTACATGCTGGCGGCAGAGGCAAAGCGGGGGGCGTCAAACTGGTGACATCCAGAGCCGAAATCGAGGCTTTTGCCCGGGAATGGCTGGGTAATCGTCTGGTGACATACCAGACGGATAACAATGGGCAGCCAGTAAGTCGGATCCTTGTTGAGTCAGTCACAAACATTGCCCAGGAGTTATACCTTGGTGCTGTTATCGACCGCTCAACCCGTCGCGTGGTTTTTATGGCTTCCACAGAAGGTGGCGTTGAAATCGAGAAAGTCGCGGAAGAAACCCCAGAGAAAATTCTCAAGGCGATAATTGATCCGCTCACAGGAGCACAGCCCTACCAGGCTCGGGAGTTGGGCTTTAAGCTGGGCCTCAACGCTGAGCAGATTAAACAGTTCTCCAAGCTATTTCTCGGCCTGTCTAAGTTATTCCATGATTATGATCTTGCACTGCTGGAGATTAATCCGCTGGTCATTACTGAAGAAGGTAGTCTGCATTGTCTCGACGGCAAGATTAATATTGATAGCAATGCCATGTATCGTCAAAAGAAATTACAGGGTATGCATGACCCTTCGCAGGAAGATGCCCGCGAAGCTCACGCCGCCAGATGGGATCTCAACTATGTAGCCCTGGACGGAAATATCGGTTGTATGGTGAATGGTGCCGGCCTCGCTATGGGTACGATGGATATTGTCAAATTGCACGGTGGTCAACCGGCTAATTTTCTGGATGTGGGTGGTGGCGCGACCAAAGAACGTGTGGTTGAAGCTTTTAAAATTATCCTCTCTGACGACAAGGTCGAAGCGGTTTTGATCAATATTTTCGGTGGCATTGTTCGCTGTGATTTGATTGCGGAGGGCGTTATCGGTGCCGTTGAAGAAGTGGGTGTTAAGGTGCCTGTAGTGGTGCGCCTGGAAGGCAACAATGCCGAGCTTGGCTCCAAGCTTCTTGCTGACAGCGGATTGAATATTATTGCGGCTACCAGCCTTACGGATGCGGCTGAGCAAGTGGTAAAAGCAGCGGAGGGTAACCAGTAATGGCAATTTTGATCAATAAATCGACCAGAGTGATCTGTCAGGGGATTACCGGTGGTCAGGGAACCTTTCACTCCGAGCAGGCGATTGCCTACGGCACCAATATGGTGGGCGGTGTTACACCGGGTAAAGGCGGCTCAACCCATCTTGGTTTGCCAGTGTTTAATACGGTGGCGGATGCCGTTGCCCAGACGGCGGCTGAGGCCTCTGTTATCTATGTGCCGGCACCTTTCTGCAAGGATTCCATCCTTGAGGCTGCCAATGCGGGAATCCAGTTGATTGTCTGTATTACGGAAGGTATTCCCACGCTGGATATGCTGGACTGTAAAGTCAAGTGCGATGAATTGGGTGTACGGCTGATCGGGCCAAACTGTCCCGGTGTGATCACGCCGGGTGAATCAAAAATCGGCATCATGCCCGGCCATATTCACTTGCCGGGCAGAGTGGGAATTGTATCCCGTTCCGGCACCTTGACCTATGAAGCGGTCAAACAGACCACTGACTCAGGGTTTGGCCAGTCCACCTGTGTGGGTATCGGTGGTGATCCGATACCGGGGTCCAATTTTATAGACATACTGGCCCTGTTTGAAAAAGACCCGGCTACCGAGGCGATTGTCATGATTGGCGAGATTGGTGGTACTGCCGAAGAGGAAGCCGCCATGTACATCAAACATAACGTTACTAAACCGGTTGTATCCTACATTGCGGGTGTGACAGCCCCGGCTGGGAAACGTATGGGCCATGCGGGCGCTATTATTGCGGGTGGCAAGGGTACGGCGGATGAAAAGTTTGCCGCCCTGGAAGATGCAGGTGTCAAAACCGTGCGCAGTCTGGCGGAAATCGGTAATGCTCTTAAGGACGTCACTGGCTGGTAGTGCTGATCTTTCCAGTTGTTCAAAAAGGCGGTCTGAACGGGCCGCCTTTTTTATTGAGCTCATGAAAGCTGATTTAAGCAATGATTTCGTGAATAAACATTTATTTCTGTCAGGAATTTCAACGGCGTGCTTGATTTTTGGTTTGCTGCCCCCATTTCTGCACCAGCCAAAAAACATTTCGCTTTTAACTTTGTAACAAGGAGACGATGGCAGCCATGACTGTTGAAACCCACGGTTTTCAAACAGAGGCCAAACAGCTTCTGCACCTGATGATTCACTCACTTTATAGTAACCGGGAAATCTTTCTCAGGGAGTTGATTTCAAATGCTTCCGATGCTGCGGACAAACTGCGATTTGAAGCGCTGTCCGATAATGGGCTTTACGATGGCGATAGCGACCTGCAGATCAAAATAGATCTGGATCCCGATGCCGGAATCATAACGCTGCATGATAATGGCGTCGGCATGTCGAAGGAGGAGGTGATTGAAAATCTTGGAACTATTGCTAAGTCTGGTACTGCACAATTCTTAAATACCCTCTCGGGAGATCAGCGCAAAGATGCCCAATTGATTGGCCAGTTTGGTGTCGGGTTCTATTCTGCTTTTATTGTTGCTGACAAAGTTGTGGTTGAAACGCGGCGTGCTGGTGCGAGCGATAATCAGGCTGTTCGCTGGACCTGTGAAGGCGAAGCTGAGTACAGCATTGAAGACATAGAAAAGCCTTCTCGCGGCACTTCCATTACGTTGCATTTAAAAGATGATGCGCTGGAGTTTGCCAGTCAGCTGCGGGTGCACAATATCGTCAAGAAATACTCGGACCATATCGGCATCCCGGTGGCCATTAGAAAACCCGACCCTGACGCAGAAGAAAATACTGAAGCGCCGGTTTATAAATATGAAGTAATAAACAAGGCAACCGCCCTGTGGACGCGCCCGCGTAATGAGATAACCGATGAGGAATATAAAGAGTTCTATAAGCACCTCACCCATGATTTCATGGAGCCGTTGATCTGGTCTCACAATCGGGTCGAAGGCAAGCTGGATTACACAAGTCTGCTCTATGTGCCGGGGCATGCACCTTTTGATCTTTATAATCGTGACGTTGCCCGGGGGCTGAAGCTGTACATTCAGCGCACCTTTATTATGGATGATGCTTCACAGTTCTTACCTTCATACTTACGCTTTATTCGAGGGGTCCTGGATTCCAACGATCTACCACTGAATGTCTCACGGGAAATTCTACAGCACAGTCCCGCTGTGGACTCCATCCGTTCCGCACTGGTAAAGCGCGTGCTGGATATGCTGGACAAAATGGCCAAAGAGTCACCGGATGACTATGACAAAATGTGGAAGGAGTTCGGTACCGTTTTGAAGGAGGGACCGGCAGAGGATTATGCGAACCGTGAGCGTATTGCGGGACTGCTTCGTTTTGCCACGACCAAGACAGAAGATGAAAAGGAAACGGCTTCATTGGCAGATTATCTGTCCCGCATGAAGGAAGGGCAGGAAAAAATATACTATCTTGTGGCAGATAATATGATTGCAGCCCGTAACAGTGCCTACCTTGAGGTCTTCCGCAAGCGGAATGTAGAAGTGCTTTTGTTGACCGAGCGCCTCGATGAATGGACGATTTCCCATATTCATGAGTTTGAAGGGAAAGTGCTGCAGGACATTGCAAAAGGAGAGCTGGAGGATACCGTTCTTACTGACGACTCGGAGAATGAAGATAGTGACGGTGAGAAAAAACAGGCTTCATCAGAACTAATCGATAAAATTGCCAGTCGCCTGAGTGACAAGGTCGAAACTGTCAGAGAAACCCGACGGTTGACGGACTCTCCTGCCTGTCTCGTGTATGCTGAGGATGCATTGAGTCCGCAAATGCGAAAATTGATGGAAGCTGCTGGGCAGCCAGTTCCTACAGATAAACCGACACTCGAGATCAATGTCCATCATCCGCTTATCAACCAGCTGAGCAAGGAGGACGATACTGAACGATGTGCTGATCTGGTGTCATTGCTTTACGATCAGGCTGTGCTGTCCGCCGGTGATCAACTGGATAACCCCAGCCTCTTCGTTCGCCGACTCAACCAGCTGTTGTTTGAGGGAGCATCATAGCCGTGCTCCTTGGCTTCAACCTATAATCCCGGAAACAACGATAATCAGAAGTTGAAAGCATGGTGGCACCACAAAAAATTGCAGTACTGGGTGGCGGTACGTTTGGTACCGCCATTGCCAATATGATTGCTACCAATGGTCGCAATGTGGTCTTGTGGATGCGGGATGAAGAGAATGTTGCACGCTGCCGCCAAACACGTGAAAACCACCTCTACCTTCCCGGCTATCAGTTACACCAGAACTTACAAGTATCCAGTGACCTACATGGAAGCCTAGAGGGGGCTGAGGTTATATTCTTCTCTGTCCCCAGTTCTGCATTTCGCGCTTTAGCGAAAGATGCCAGACAGTATATTGCTACCCAGGCCATGGTTATCAGCACTGCCAAAGGGATTGAAGCCAACACATTCAAGCTGATGAGTGAAATCCTCGAAGAAGAACTTCCAGAGGCCAGGGTTGGGGTTATCAGTGGACCCAATCTTGCCAAGGAAATTGTCAACAGGGCCATCACCGCTACAGTTATTGCCAGCGACGATGAGCGTTTATGCAAGGAAGTGCAAGTGTTGCTGGGCTCTCCCTATTTTCGCGTTTACGCCAACCGCGATCGCTTTGGTGTGGAGTTGGCTGGTGCTTTAAAAAATATCTATGGGATTGCTGCCGGTATGGGTGCAGCCATGAAAATGGGACAAAATACCACCAGTGTATTAATTACTCGCAGTCTTGCAGAAATGAGCCGGTTTGCCGCCAAGCTGGGAGCGAACCCGATGACTTTTCTGGGGTTGAGCGGGGTCGGTGATTTATTCGTCACCTGTACCTCCCCGTTGAGCCGGAATTATCAGATAGGCTTTGCTCTGGGTGAGGGCTTGACACTCGATCAAGCAGTTGCAAAAGTAGGGCAAGTTGCAGAGGGCGTCAACACCACCAAAATCATCAAACAGGAGGCTGAAGAATTGGGTATTTATATGCCTCTGGTCAGCGCTCTCTATGAAACCATGTTCAATAAAAAGCCGGTTAGTGAGGTGCTCAGTAGTCTGATGCTCGCTGAGCAAAGTACCGATGTTGAATTTACTGCAGGGGAATGTCATGAAAGAGACGTTTAAGATCAATGTATTAAATGTCGATACCTGGATTCGACTGCTCTATATGATTCTGTTTGTCATATTGTTAGTGGTCGCACGTTTTGTTGTACTGATTGTTACTATCATCCAGTTCTTGGTGGTATTGGTTAGCGGGGAGGATAACCGTAATCTGAGAACATTGGGGCAGGGTACTGCTCAATGGGTCTGTCAGGCGGTTCTTTTCCTCACCTACAACTCTGAGGAAAAACCCTATCCCTTTTCAGATTGGCCTGAAACTCAGGCCTCTGTGGTGGATCACTGGGCGGACGCGGAAGTGGACGAGATACCTGCTGCCGAGTATTCCTCTGCTTCAGATGAAGATGTGCCCTCTTTTGTCAGTCAGAAATCTGGGGGGGAAGCGTCATCAGTTGATGATGCTCAAAAGGAAAAAAGCGAGTAATAAAAGCTGGTGCTGATCTACCTACTGCGCCACGGCGATGCACCCTACAGTGACATGGCGGGTGAAAGGTCATTGTCGGTTGAGGGCAAAAAGAACCTCGAATCTGTATTGTCGCAGCATCGCACGGAACTGTTCGGGCTTGCTTTAGTGCTCTGCAGCCCGGTTCTTCGTGCCCGGCAAAGCATGACAGTTTTGGCAGAAACACTGAATTATCAGGGGCCACTGTTGTTTGATGATGTGCTATGTCCCGAAAGTAGTGTGTCTGCCGTTGAAAGCCGCGTGAATTCCATGATGGAAGAGACGGTACTATTGCTTGGCCATCAGCCTCTAATTGGCAAACTTCTTGAGTATTTGACAGATCAGACTGGCTTGGGGTGGTCAATGACCACCAGTTCACTGGCTTGCCTTGATGTCACAGCTTTCAGCCGAGGTTGTGCTGAACTGAAGTGGTTGACGATTCCAGAGCCGGGCTGAATCCGCGGATACCCCCCCTGAAAGTTTTAACCGATTCAACGAGAAACTAACAGTTGATCAGTGAGAGGAGCTCATTGCGGGTGGCTTGATTGTCTCTAAATGAGCCTAGCATGGCGGACGTTTTCATTACCGAGTTTTGCTTCTCTACACCCCGCATCATCATGCACATGTGTTTGGCTTCAATAATGACTCCAACCCCATTTGCCCCGGTGACCGATTCAATGGTATTCGCTATCTGGGCTACCAGTGTCTCCTGAATCTGGAGACGACGAGCATACATGTCGACAATTCTGGCAACCTTTGAAAGACCCAGCACCTTTCCATCAGGAATATAAGCAACATGACATTTGCCGATGAATGGCAGTAAGTGATGTTCGCAAAGTGAATAGAGCTCGATGTCCTTGACGATAACCATTTCATTAGCATCAGAGGGAAACAGGGCTCCATTGATCACGTCATCAAGATTCTGGTGATAGCCACGGGTCATAAACTCAAATGCTTTGGCTGCGCGCTTGGGTGTATCCTTGAGTCCTGCCCGGGAAACCTTTTCCCCCGTAGACTCAATAATATGGGTGTAGCAATCGGTAATTTTCACAAATATTCTCGGCCTTTAGCTTTAGAAGCCGGAGCATAACCCTACGTTGGCGATAGGTAAACCTAAAGCCATTTGTTGACAGCAAAAGTAAAATGACAGCATGAAAAATCAAAGAATAATACCCGCCAAAGTTGGCGATTTTATCAACTGGGGTGCAGAGCGCTTTGAAGCTAAAGGATTGTGTTTTGGTCACGGCACTGACAATGCCTGGGACGAGGCTCTCAGTTTGGTATTGTTTGCTTTGAGTCTGCCCTGGGATAGTGATGTCAGTGTCCTGCAGCGGTCACTTTCCACTGACGAGCAATCGCGTATCACTAGCTTATTTGACCGGCGGATTAGCGAACGTATTCCGGCAGCTTATATCATTGGTGAGGCTTGGTTTGCCGGGTTGTCGTTCGCTGTAGATCAGCGAGTATTGGTGCCACGGTCACCAATTGCCGAACTGATGGAATCAGAGTTTTCTCCCTGGTTAAAAACCTCGCCGGCGACTGTTCTGGACCTCTGTAGCGGCAGTGGCTGCATTGGCATTGCCTGCGCCCATTACTTCCCGGAGGCCCGCGTGGTACTAAGTGATATCTCGGTTGATGCACTGGATGTGGCCGAGAAAAATATCCAACGTTATCAGCTCAGTGAACGCGTTATCACTGCAGAATCAGATCTGTTTGCCGGTCTCTGCGGTCAACGTTTTGATCTGATCGTCGCGAACCCCCCCTATGTGGATGCAGAGGATCTCGCAGACATGCCCAGTGAGTTTCTGCACGAACCGGCTATCGGGCTAGCTTCGGGGATTGATGGTCTGGATTTTACTCGCCGTCTGATTAATGAGGCACTGGATTATCTCACAGAGGAGGGTTCTCTGATTGTTGAGGTGGGGAATTCATGGCTGGCTCTCGAGGATGCATTTCCGGCCATATCATTCCTCTGGATAGACTTTGAGCGGGGTGGTCATGGGGTTTTTTTGTTGACCACACAACAGCTACGTGCACATCGTTTGTCATTGGACATCGACTAACCACGACAGAGTAAAGCTGATC
The DNA here is from genome assembly GCF_963975625.1 of uncultured Porticoccus sp. NCBI lineage: Bacteria > Pseudomonadati > Pseudomonadota > Gammaproteobacteria > Cellvibrionales > Porticoccaceae > Porticoccus > uncultured Porticoccus sp. The sequence continues at coordinate 238,129 of NZ_CAXBHS010000002.1, read as the reverse complement.
GTATAAAATTCCTGTCTTGCTGCCTTTGTATCTCTTGTCCTCAGGAGAGTTGATGCGGGCATTCTTACGAACCGATAACCTGGAAAATCCTATGTCTGGCAATACCATTGGCAAGCTGTTTACCGTGACCACCTTCGGTGAAAGCCATGGTGCTGCCCTGGGTTGTATTGTCGATGGCTGTCCCCCTGGACTGTGTTTAACCGAACAGGACATGCAACGGGACCTGGATCGGCGCAAACCGGGTCAGTCACGCTATACCACGCAGCGACGTGAAGGTGATCAGGTGAAAATCCTGTCGGGCACATTTGAGGGCAGGACGACTGGAACCCCGATCGGATTAATCATTGAGAATACTGACCAACGCTCTAAGGATTATTCGAATATCAAGGATCAGTTTCGGCCAGCGCACGCTGATTACACCTATTTTCAGAAATATGGTATTCGGGATTACCGTGGGGGTGGTCGGTCGTCTGCACGCGAAACCGCCATGCGCGTCGCGGCTGGCGCGATTGCCAAAAAATATCTGAGAGAAGTTGCCGGTATAACGATTCGTGGATACCTCTCACAACTGGGTCCGATCAAAGCCGAGAAGGTTTTCTTGGATGAGATAGAAAACAACCCCTTCTTTTGCCCCGATCCCGACAAGGTTCCGGAAATGGAAACTTACATGCAGCAGCTGCTCAAGGAGGGTGACTCTGTCGGCGCAAAAATCACCGTCATTGCCACGGGTGTCCCGCCGGGCCTGGGTGAACCGGTATTTGATCGGCTTGATGCGGAGATCGCCCATGGTCTGATGAGTATCAATGCCGTTAAAGGTGTTGAAATCGGTGCCGGATTTGATTCGGTTGCCCAGCGAGGTACCGATCATCGCGATGAAATCACCCCCGAGGGCTTTCTGTCCAACCATGCCGGAGGTGTGCTTGGTGGTATTTCCTCGGGTCAGAATATCGTTGCTCATCTGGCGTTAAAACCGACCAGCAGCTTGCGGGTTCCTGGCCGTTCAGTAGATATCAATGGCAATGCGATTGATGTTGTGACCACTGGAAGACATGATCCCTGCGTGGGTATTCGTGCCACGCCGATTGCTGAGGCTATGCTCGCGATTACTCTGATGGATCACCTGTTGCGTCATCGTGCCCAGAATATCCATGTGGACAGCGGCCTGCCACCAATCCCTGCCAGCTAGACAACTGTTTTTTTGTGACTCACGAGGCAGTTCCATACTGGCGGTTGTCTGCGTTCTATTTTTGTTTCTTTGGCCTGTTGGGCGCGCTGTTTCCCTATTGGTCTCTTTACTTGCAGTCGCTTGGCTACACGGCTACCGAAATAGGCTTTTTACTGGCTATTCCGATGGCCACCAAGGTGATTGCGCCAAATATTTGGGCCTGGATTGCCGATTATACCGGTGAGCGGTTGGCAATTATTCGTTTGGGTGCATTGCTGGCCTGTCTGTGCTTTGCCGGCATTTTTATTAACCAGGGCTTCTGGGCCATTACATTGGTGATGGCTGGATACAGTTTTTTCTGGAATGCAGTGTTGCCCCAGCAAGAGGTGGTAACCACCAGTTTTTTACATCAACGACCAGAAAACTACAGTCGTATCCGGGTGTGGGGTTCTGTTGGCTTTATTGTGTTTGTGTTGGGCAGTGGTGCCTGGTTCGACAGATACAGCATCGATACATTGCCCGTCATCGGCCTGCTGTTGCTGGTGGGAATTTTCCTGTCCAGCCTCGCTGTGCCCACGCCTGCCTATCGACAGTTTGAGGTCGTCTCGCAGACATTTGCATCAGTCCTAAAACAACCCGTTGTGGTGGCTTTTTTTGTGGCAGGCATGCTGATGCAGCTGTCCCATGGCATCTATTACAGTTTCTTCAGTATTTACATGGAGTCTCACGATTACAGCAGGAGTGAGATCGGTGTCTTGTGGTCAGTGGGTGTCATTGCGGAGGTGTTTCTGTTTGTCATCATGCACCGTCTTTTACCACGTTTTGGTGTGCGTATAATTATGATCAGTTGCCTGTTGGTCGCCACATTGCGCTGGCTATTGATAGGCTACTTTCCCGAACAACCCGTGATATTGGTGCTTGCACAGGTTTGTCATGCGTTGACCTTTGGGGCCTATCATGCAGCGGGTATTGATTGCATACGCCGCCTGTTTGAAGCAGGTAATCAGGGTAAGGCCCAGGCCCTGTACAGTGCATTTTGTCTGGGGTTTGGTGGCGCCGTTGGCTCCGGGGCAGGGGGGCTAATATGGGATTTCAGCCCGCTGATGGCTTTCCAGTTGGGTTCTTTGTCCTGTTTTCTGGCCAGCTTTGTGATTTGGTTCCGTCTTAAGGATACCCGTCTTTGATATTTTCAGGGCTATCATGTCTTTGTATGCAGGGACTCGGGAGAAACGCCAATGAAATCCGTTATAGTGATTATGATCCTGGTTGGTGTTTATCTGTTTTATCCTACCTATGATCTGCTGGTCAAGGACAGCCCGTTTGATGAAACCTTTACATTACAGGGTAGCCAGTTCCTGACAGCTGACCGGTGTCGCGAAGCGGCAATGGCGAAGAAACTGCGCTACTTCCATTGTGCAGGTAGCAGTATTTGGGGCGATTTATTAAACACCTATGGCAGCTATCAACCTGAAAAACGTTACAGCGACCCTGAATTATTTAAAGATGACAGGAGTTGATGACTGGACGCCGAGAGCAATAAAAAACCCACGAGAACGTGGGTTTAATAATTGGTCGGTGTGAGAGGATTCGAACCTCCGACCCCTTCCTCCCGAAGGAAGTGCGCTACCAGGCTGCGCTACACACCGGCGGCGCGCATTATATCATCCTCCATTGAAGAGTCCACGACTCGCCGGGCTACTGCTCCGGGTTCACTTATGTGACCATTGACAGTATTTGAGTTTTCATCGGACAATCATCGTCCGCTGGCAAATCCCTCTAGAGTATCTGATGCCACGATCAATCTCGGATAGCACTGAAAAAATTCGCGCAAAGAAAAAGCGTTTCCTGGAACGCGAGGAAACGATTATTGAGAAGGCGCTGTGCCTGCTGATCAGGGACGGTGTTGACAAGGTAACCGTGTCCGCCATCTCCCGTGAAGCCGGTGTCGGTAAAGGGACCATTTACAAACACTTTCTCACCAAAACAGAAATTCTGATGCGTATCGTGCTCGATTATGAGCGCCATATCACTGAAAACCTTCGCCAGGGAATTGAAGCTGCAGAAGCGGGTGATCCCGGGGCTGCCGCTCGCTCCTATTTTCAGGCCCGTCTCGCTGACCCATCACTGGATCGTCTGGTGCAATTGCTGGAAGTCCGGCTCCATGACAATCATGAAGTGGTTGATAAAATGGATGAACTGCATGCATTGCGACGCTCCAATGTGGATGCGCTACATTCGATGCTTGCCAAGCTTATAGAGAAGGGCGTGCTCGAGGATGTACCGCCCCATTATCATTACATGGCCTGCTGGGCTCTAGCTCAGGGTGCGGTTGAGGCGTATTTCAATATCAGTTATGGCGCGGCAGTAGAAGATAAAGAAGACTTTTTAAACTTCATAGGTGGCATCGGTATCACCATGGGTAATCGCGGGCAATTGCGCGACGATAAAATTGCCCATTCAAGTGCCAATGCCAGTCGGACAGAAGTTCATCATTCTACATAGGTGCGCCACAAACCTATTCAACTCGGGGGTCGCGACATGCCCCATGTGGTCAGCAATACCTAGATATCTTGTGAGATTAAATAGATAACTATTTAATTTATAACTACATATTTGGGTAGTTTGGCCCGCCGCCACCCTCGGGTGCAACCCATATAATATTCTGGCTGGGATCCTTGATATCACAGGTTTTACAGTGCACACAGTTCTGTGCATTGATCTGAAAACGCTTTTCTCCCCCTGTCTCCTCAACAACTTCATAAACTCCAGCGGGGCAATAGCGCTGAGCAGGTTCATCATAAAGGGGCAGATTGTGGCTGATTGGTATCTCAGGATTTACCAATTTCAAGTGACAGGGTTGTGCCTCTTCGTGATTGGTGTTGGAAATGAAGACCGAGGACAGTTTGTCGAAGGTGAGTCTGTTATCCGGTTTTGGATAGTCAATGGTTTTTGACTCTGAGGCTGGCTTGAGTCTGGCATGATCCGGTCTGGGATCGGTGAGTGTCCAGGGCAGGTGACCATTGAAAATATTGATATCGATAAAAGCATAGGCTGAGCCGATAATATTGCCCCATTTGTGTTGTGCGGGGCCAAAATTGCGGTGCCTGTGCAGTTCCTGATAAGCCCAGCTTGACTGATAGTTGCTGTTGAAGGCTGTCAGTTCATCCTGTTGCCTGTTGCTCGCAATGGCCTCTGCAGCACTTTCTGCAGCGATCATGCCGGTTTTCATCGCACAATGGATACCCTTAATTTTTGCAAAATTGAGTGTGCCGGCATTATCTCCCAACAAAACTCCACCACTGAAGGTCATTTTTGGCAGAGATTGCATGCCACCTTTAACCAGAGCTCGAGCACCGTAGGATACTCTTTCTCCTCCCTCTAGATACTGTTTGATGACAGGGTGTTGTTTGTAGCGCTGGAATTCATCAAATGGGCTGAGATGCGGGTTGGAATAGGAGAGGTCTATCGTCAGGCCCACTGCTACAAGATTGTCTTCCATATGGTACAGAAAGCCGCCACCGGAAGAACCTGTTTCACTCAGTGGCCAGCCCGCACTGTGAACCACAAGCCCCGGGTAGTGTTTCTCTGGTGGGACCTGCCAGAGCTCCTTGATGCCAATACCATAGTGCTGTGGCTGTAAGGCGTTGTCATCGAGGGAAAAGTGCTCAATCAGCTGTTTTCCCAGGTGTCCCCGGCATCCCTCGGCAAAAAATGTGTATTTTCCCCGGAGTTCCATGCCGGGGGTATAGTCCGTTTTCTGGCTGCCATCGGCTGCGAGGCCCATATCGCCGGTTACAACGCCCCGAACGTTATTTTTATCATCGTAGAGCACTTCTGCGGCAGCGAAACCGGGAAAAATTTCTACACCCAGCTGTTCGGCCTGTTCAGCCATCCAGCGACAGAAATTACCAAGACTGATAATGTAATTGCCGGCATTGTGCATGGTTTTAGGAACAAACAGGGATGGAACCTTTATTCCCCGGGTTTTGTTGAATACATAGATATTGTCCTGGCGAACCTCTGTGATGAGCGGAGCGCCGAGCGTTTTCCAGTCGGGGAATAGTTCATCCAGGGCAGTTGGCTCCATGACGGCACCCGAGAGAATATGGGCACCTACTTCCGAGCCTTTTTCAAGCACCACAACAGACAGGTCGGGGTTGATCTGTTTCAAGCGGCAGGCCGCTGATAAGCCCGCTGGCCCGGCCCCGACAATAACGATGTCGTAATCCATATATTCACGTTCCACAGCATTCTCCATAGGGTTTCAGTCTGTCATGTCCGGTGTGCGGAGGGTGTGAATTTTAGCCTGTATAGACCCACGGTGCTATGCGGATTTAGGACCCGCCAGTCAGTACTACGAGGTCAGTAATTGATTGTCTGAAAATTTCCCTTTGCCTTGATTTGGCTTGATGGTGGCGGCATGATTAGCACCCCTCAATGCTAACCAATGAATTTCAAAGGGTATTCCATGAAAGTACTTGTCGCTATCAAGCGCGTGGTGGACTACAACGTCAAGGTGAGACCCCGAGCCGATGCTGCCGACGTTGATCTCAATAATGTCAAAATGTCGATTAATCCTTTCTGCGAAATTGCTGTGGAGGAGGCGGTACGTCTCAAGGAGCAGGGCCTTGCCGATGAAATTGTTGTCGTTTCAATAGGGTCTCAGCAGGCTCAGGAACAGTTGCGTACGGCATTGGCGCTGGGTGCAGACAGGGCTTTGTTGGTGGTCACAGAAGATGTGCTCGAACCGTTGGCCATCGCCAAGTGTCTGAAAGTGTTGTGTGATCGCGAACAACCGGATCTTGTACTGATGGGTAAACAGTCGATTGACGGCGATAATAATCAGACGGGACAAATGCTCGCGGCGCTGACTGGGTACCCTCAGGGTACCTTTGCATCAAAGCTGGAACTGACGGGTGACAATAAGGCGACGGTAACCCGTGAGATTGATGGCGGGTTGCAATCACTGGCGCTTACCTTGCCGGCAATTGTGACTGCCGATCTGCGCTTAAATGAACCGCGCTATGCCTCTCTGCCCAATATTATGAAGGCCAAAAAGAAACCTCTGGATACTTCGACCCCGGATGAGCTGGGTGTTTCCATTTCGCCGCGCGTCAAGCTGCTAAAGGTTGAACTGCCTGCGCAGCGAGCGGCCGGTATTAAAGTGGCCGATGTTGAGGAGTTGATGGACAAACTGAAAAATGAAGCGAAGGTGATCTGATGAGTATTCTGATTATTGCTGAACATGATAACAGTGATCTTAGGCCTTCGACGCTGAACAGTGTCAGCGCGGCGCAGGCGATTGGTGGTGATATTGTCGTATTGGTGGCGGGCTCCAATTGCGCCGGCGTGGCTGACACACTGTCAAAGGTGCCTGGTATCAAAAAAGTACTTCTGGCTGACAATCCGGTCTATAGCCATCACCTGGCCGAGAATATGGCGCCCCTGGTTGCCGAGATTGCTGAAGGTTTCAGTCATGTACTGGCGCCAGCCAGCACGACTGGAAAAAATCTGATGCCGCGAGTGGCTGCTCTGCTCGATATGCAGGCTATTTCGGATATCAGCGAGGTAATAAGCCCGGATACCTTCAAGCGGCCAGTGTACGCGGGCAATGTCATCGCGACAGTGCAAAGCAGCGATGAAGTTAAGGTGCTCACTGTGCGCTCCACGGCATTTGAAGCGGCTGTAACAGAGGGAGGTAATGCCACCATTGAACAGATTTCCAGTGTACACAATCAGGATCTCTGTATCTTCATAGGCCAGGAGTTGGCCGTTTCCGAGCGGCCGGAATTGACCTCTGCCCGGGTCGTGGTTGCGGGTGGTCGTGGCATGGGCAGCAGTGAGGGTTTCGCTATGCTGGAAAAACTGGTCGATAAGCTTGGTGCGGCAATGGGCGCATCCCGTGCAGCTGTGGACGCGGGCTTTGTTCCCAATGATATGCAGGTGGGCCAGACAGGTAAAATTGTTGCTCCGGAACTGTATATTGCCGTAGGTATTTCAGGTGCGATTCAGCATCTGGCAGGAATGAAAGATAGCAAAGTCATTGTAGCGATTAACAAGGATCCGGAAGCGCCTATTTTTCAGGTGGCAGATTATGGTCTGGTCGGTGATCTGTTTGAGCTGATTCCCGCCATTGAAGCGCAGCTCTGAGCGATGTGCAAACCATAAAAAAACCGGTCTTTTGACCGGTTTTTTTAGTCCCTGCTTTTTTCTGAGAAGCTGCCATCCCGACCAATTTTCTTGTGGAACTCCTTCCGCTGTTCGGGCGACATACTGCGCCATCGTTCTTTTAACGCTTCCCGTTTCTCTGCGGGCAGGTTGTGAAATTTTTCACGTGCCTGATGGATACGTTGGCGTTCTTCCGGCGATAGTGATTTAAAATACTCGCGTCGTTTCTCCAGTTTGTCCCTCTCTGCCGGTGTCATTGATTCATAACGCTGTTTCCAGTCCTTCTTGTGGCGTTTGGAGGGGTGCACTTTGTCTTTTTCAGCGTAATAACGATGGCTTCCGGCAGCCTCGAAGGGGTTTATGACCTGGTTGAGAGGGTTGTGCCCCGGAGTAAAAGGTTCACCCTGGTGGGCTTGTCCAGGAAGTGAAAAGGCACAGATCAGGGCAAAGGCGAGCACCTGTGGTAAAAAATGTCCGCGACAGAATATGCTTTTGTACATGTATCAGCCCTTCAGATTGGAGGTGTCGCTGGCCAGCCAGGAATAGAATTCCATGTCTTCGTAAAGATCGATTTCTTCACTGAGCATGAACTCTTCCTGGGGGGAACTGTCCTGCTGCAGATTTTGTGTGAGTGGTGAGAACACCAGTATAACTGCTACCAGAGAGATTGCCGCCATGCTGACAACCGGGATAAAAAAGTCTGGCCATCTGCGTTGATTGGCGACATTGAGAGCCATGTTTCTTGCTGCCACCAGGCGACGGGCTGTCGCAGAGTCAAGCTCGTTTTCAGAGTGACGCAAGGTGTCTTGTAGTTGTTTCTCTAGATCAGTCATACCAATAATCTCCCAGTGTGTCCCTAAGCTTGATTAATGCGCGGGAATAATGGGTTTTAACGCTGCCTTCACTGCACTTCATGGCTATTGCTGTCTCTTTTGTACTGAGGCCCTCCCAGCAGCGCAACATAAAAACCTGTTGTTGGCGAGGAGGGAGGTGGATCAGTGCCTCTTTTAAAACACGTATCTGACGTTCGCGCTCATGCCGTGTATGTGGTGTTGTACTGTCAGGCCCTGCAACGGCTTCAATAGGGTCTTCTTCGGTCTCTTCACCCTGTTTGTCCCTGAAGTGGGAAAGCCATCCTTTAAACTGTCTCTGAAATTTTCTTTTACGGTGCAAGTCATTGATTTTGCTTTGCAATATTCGATAAAACAACGGGCGCCATTCACCGCTTGGCTTATGTGCATAGCTGACCACCAGTTGGGTCATGGCCTCCTGCACAATATCCAGCGCATCCTCCCTGTCGGTTAGGGAGGTTACTGCGATGGCATAGGCCCTGCGCTCTACCGACGACAAAAAGTTTTCCATAGATTGCTGTGTCAGGGTCCCGTTCCTTTTGTCGTTACCTGTCGGATTATCCAATAAGGTCAGCAACATGGATAACTGGCGCTCTGTCAACGACGGTGATGCAAAATTTCATTTAACAGCACTGCCCCGCCAATAATGTAGATGTAATCATCTGAGGCACTTCTCCGATAGTAATCATGTTTTTTTGTCTGCCGGGATGACCGTAATGTTTTCTGTACTTATTGTGCTTGTAGTCGTGTGAATGAAACCTGCGATCATGGTATTGGTCTCGCCTTTGGTCATATCGATAATTATCCCGGTAGATCCTGCGATAGTCGTGGTGATAGTTGTGGCGGTATTCAGCACGAAAATTCGGTTTGTGGTCGCGATCTCCGGCCAGGGCCGGTGCCATGCCAAATATGATTGATGTGGTCAGCAGACCGAGAACAAGAAGTTTTTGCATGCAGGGTACTCCATTTCTTCAGTAATGCTCATTAGAACGTACCGCTGAGGTATCGGTTGACAAAATCTTTTGATCAAGGCTCCAGAGACAACCAGATTGGGCAGTGATCGGAGGGCTTTTCCATGGCTCTGATCTGGTAATCAATGCCAGCATCAGTGGCGACAGGCAGGAGGTTTTCCGAAGCGAGAATAAGGTCGATTCGAAGACCGCGCTTCGGGTCTGCCTCAAATCCCCGGCTTCGGTAGTCGAACCAACTGAATCTATTGGGTTCATCCGGATGAAAATAATCAAAACTGTCTTTCAGAGTCAGGCTCTGGAGGCTGGATAGCCACGTCCTTTCTTCGGGTAGAAAACAGCATTTACCACTGCGTAGCCAGCGTTTGCGGTTTTCGTCCCCGATACCAATATCCCGGTCGAGGGGGGCTATGTTCATGTCGCCCATCACAATGATGTGGTCACCATTGGTGTGAACGCTCGATATATGTTGTATTAGATCTTCGTAGAACTGTTTTTTACAGGGGAATTTCTGTGGATGGCTTCGGTTTTCGCCTTGGGGGAAATACCCGTTATAGACGTGGACGGTACGGTTATTAAGAGCGAACTTCCCGTAAATTAGCCTTCTCTGGTGGTCTTCCGGGTTGTTAGGTAGCCCCTTCATGTGGTCGGCGATGGGTATCCGGTAGAGCAGGGCGACACCATAGTGGCTTTTCTGACCGTGATAAATCGCATCGTAGCCCATTCCCTGTATCTGATCGATGGGAAACAGCGCATCTTCAACCTTGGTTTCCTGCAGGCCAATCACGTCCGGAGAATATTTGTCGATAACGGCTTTCAGCTGGTGAAGGCGGGCTCGCAATCCGTTCACGTTAAAAGAAACGATATTCATGTCTTGTTCCAGCGGCCACAGCTGTTGTTCAGAGCAAACTTTTTAGTTGGTCTCCCGGCTGCGTTAATTGACGATTTTATGCTATCCATCAGCTTGATTGACTTCAAGCCGATGGATAACGTCGAATGAGAGCCGACTCGGGGCTGTCTTTCGGCTCAAGGCTGTTATTGGCTCAAGGCTGTTGTACCAACATGGATCTGGCATCACTCATTATCAGTACATCGGCAAAGATATTGCCAGTCTCATAGAGTAGTGGGTCGCGTTCCGGTAGCGGTATTGTTTTCTCCCCTTCTAGATCGGCGTCGACAGAATTTTCTGCCTGCCATGCCTCGACGGTTTCATAGGGCGATAATCCCTTTGCAGACCGGCGTTTGTTTTCAATGGCCAACCTTGTTAAATCATAGTCTTTGGCTTCCTGGCGACGTTGTTCTTCATTCAGTGATATTGATTGCTGTGCTCTGCGCTCTTTCATCAGTGTCAGCTCATCACTGAGGTAGCGCAGGTCGGGATCCTGGCTGAGTCGGGACTTGTGACGTTCGATCAATCTGTCAACGGGCAGATCTGTCAGGTCATAACGGCGATGGGGGACGGCATTTATTTTGTCCCAGGGGAGTGCATTTTTTTCGCTGCTTTCGCCAACGATTTCAGCATCATAAAATGCAGGCAGTTCGATATCGGGAACCACGCCCAGATTCTGGGTGCTTTCGCCTGAAACACGGTAAAATTTCGATTCAGTCAATTTTAGCTGTCCCTCGCGAACCGGCAGTTGTATCTGGACAGTCCCCTTGCCGAAAGTCTGCTCGCCGACAACAAAGCCTCTTTCGTAGTCCTGAATCGCTCCGGCAAAAATTTCTGAGGCAGAGGCGCTGAGCCGGTTGGTCATCACCATCAGCGGGCCCCTGTAGTAGGCGTTGTAGCGCGAACGATGATTGCGTGACACCACTTCATTGGCATCGCGAACTTGCACAATCGGACCCGGATCAATGAACAAGTCGGTCAACGTGGTCGCTTCCTGTAGAAAGCCGCCGCCGTTATTGCGCAGGTCGAGAATGACACCGTCTATATTCTGATCGGCCATTTCGCCCAGCAGGCGCTGAACATCCTTAGTAGTACTCTTGAATTCGGGATCTCTATTGTAAAAGGCCTCGACATCAAGATAAAAAGTTGGAATGGTGATGACGCCGAAACGGTAATTCCCGGAATCGTTTTGTACCTCAATAATTTCAGATTTTGCAGCTTGCTCCTCAAGTTGGATCTTGTCTCTGACAATGGCAATTTCTCGAGTGCTGCCAGCGGCTTCACCCACTGCCGGCATAATTTCAAGCTTGACGATGGTATCCTTGGCACCGCGAATCATGTCCACGACGTCATCCAGTCGCCAGCCGATGACATCGACCCCTTCCTCTTTGCCTTGTCCAACACTGATAATCTTATCCCCGGCCTTGAGTATCCCCTGTTTGTCTGCCGGTCCACCTGGAATGATCCTTACCACTTTGGTGTGTTCATCTTCCCGTTGGAGCACTGCGCCTATACCGGTCAGAGACAGTGACATGGCAATGCGGAAGTTTTCCATGGAACGAGGCGACATATAACTGGTATGGGGATCGTACAATTCAGCCAGAGAGTTCATGAAAATCTGGAAAATATCCTCACTGTCACGCTGTGATAACTGGTTTTGCAGGTTGGTATAACGTTTTACCAGTAGGGAGCGGGCAGCATCGGGCTCTTTGTCGCTGAGAATCAGCCGTAGATACGACTCCTTGATCCGTTTTTTCCAGAAGGCATCAGCAGCCTGGGCTGACGCTGGCCATTGGGCCTGCTCAAGATCCAGATTCAGGCTGTCATCTTCGGTGAGATCAAATTCAAAGCCACTTTCCAGCAAGTCGATATTGGCTTGCAAGCGTGCTTCGGCACGTTCCTGATAACGATTGAAAATATAAAAACCGGCGCTCAGGTCTCCTTTCTTGAGCATATTGTCCAGCTCGTTTTCCCAGCGACTGAACTCATCGATATCACTCTGGAGAAGATAACTTTTGGCTGGATCGAGATTGTTGACATATTGAGAAAGAAAGCGGTTGGATAAGCCATCATCCAGGACCTGCTTGCTATAGTGCTTGCTGGCCAGTTCATTGACAATTTCAATGGCGGTTTTGGGTTGCTCGGGACTGTAGCTGACCTTGGCAAGGGCTATTGATGTCAGTGTTAACAGCAGTAGACAGAAGGTGTTGCGAATAAAATGAGGCATCAGATGAAATTGTCTCTTGATCAGTAAAGGGTTTAGTTTATCAAAGTTGACCCTTCATAGACCCCGGTCAGCCGAAAATGTTTGATGCAATCTGCAATTACTCGGTAAAGCTTACCCGATTGATGTCACTGGTTGATCCCGACTACCTTCAATGAAATGATTGGAGTCTGGACTGGAGACCACCATGACTGATAAAGAACAGCAGCGTCCTGCAGCGCTGGTGACCGGTGCCGCTAACCGACTTGGTCTGGCATTCGCGACCGCACTGGCAGATCGTGGTTACGATATTGCACTTCATTATCACCATTCCACCGAGCAGGCGCAGCACCAGGCTGAATTGATCCGGAATAGAGGAGTTCGCTGTGAAACGTTCCAGTTCGACCTCTCTGATGAGGACCCTGCGTGTCTGATAGAGCAGGTGTATCATCGCTTCCCCGGCCTGCAGGTGTTGATTAACAGCGCCTCGGCTTACCATGCCGGGACGATAGCGAATACAGATCGCGCATTACTGCAGAAACAGTTCTCAGTAAATTTTTTTGCTCCCTACCTGTTATCCGGGAGCTTCGCAAAGCAAGTGGCGAGTGGCTCCATCATTAATATTCTGGATAACAAGATCGCCTTTCAGCAATATCAGTATGGTGCTTACCTGATGTCAAAAAAAGCACTGGCCGAGTTTACAAAGCTGGCGGCAATGGAGTTCTCGCCCCGAATCCGGGTCAATGGTATAGCCCCTGGTGTAGTGTTACCCGGGGAAACCCGTACCGGCGATTATATTGATTGGCGGATTCAGGGTATTCCGCTACAGCGTCAGGGCAGGGTGGAAGACCTGACCCGGGCTATGAACTATTTAGTGGATAGTGAATTCGTCACAGGTCAAATACTGTTTGTGGACGGAGGTGAAGGTATGAACCACCAGGGTCTCAATGCTGAAGACTATGAATCTGGTGATAAAGTTGAATGAGTCAAAGGGTGATCATCTGCATCGCGTTATTATTTCCGTCGGTTCCAATATCGAGGCAGCAAAGAACATTGCACGTTGTTATGAGATTCTGGTTGCTGAAACGACGCTTTTAGCGGCAGCCGACGTTATTCAGACATCACCCGTGGGTTACCAGTTTCAGCCCGATTTCCTCAATACGGCATATCTGATTGAAACACCCCTGGATAGAGTGCCCTTTAATCATTACCTCAAGGCTGTGGAGGACAGGATGGGCCGGCTGAAAGGGCCGATTAAATCTGGCCCCAGAACGATTGACCTGGATATTGTCATTTGGGACGGTGTGATTCTGACCGATGATTTCTATTGTCACGATTACGTGAGAGTGCCGGTTCAGGAGCTGCTGGACACCTGTGCAATGGTTGTTCACCGCCCCTGAGAACTCACTTATTCACTCGATCGATGCCCATCATCTGTCTGAACAAGTGAAATTCTTTGCCATTTCCTTATAATGTCGTCCCCATCTGATTATCAATTTGTTTTGGAGATCTATTGTGAAAGCACCTGTACGTGTTGCCGTCACCGGCGCCGCCGGCCAAATTAGCTATTCTTTACTGTTCCGTATCGCTGCGGGCCAAATGCTCGGTGAGGACCAACCAGTCATTCTGCAATTACTGGAAATTACGCCAGCACTGGAGGCGCTCAAAGGCGTTGCCATGGAGCTGGATGATTGTGCTTTCCCGCTGCTGACGGGGATAGTTCAGACAGATGATCCGAACATTGCTTTCAAGGATGCCGACTACGCACTTTTGGTCGGTGCTCGTCCCCGTGGACCGGGTATGGAGCGCAAGGATTTGCTGGAAGCCAATGCGGCTATTTTCTCTGTGCAGGGTAAAGCGATCAATGACAACGCATCGTCCGGCATTAAAGTGTTGGTGGTGGGCAATCCAGCGAACACCAACGCACTGATCGCCCAACGCAACGCACCGAACATTAACCCTCGCCAGTTCACCGCCATGATGCGGCTTGATCATAACCGTGCCATGACCCAGCTGGCCCAGAAGACCGGTACCAGCATTAACGATATTACAAAAATGACGATTTGGGGCAATCACTCTTCGACCCAATACCCTGATCTTCATCACGCGACTGTTCAGGGCAAAGCTGCGATTGATCTGGTCGATCAGGCTTGGTATGAATCGACTTACATTCCTGAAGTTCAACAGCGCGGTGCAGCGATCATCAAGGCTCGTGGTGCTTCTTCCGCAGCTTCAGCTGCAAATGCTGCTATCGACCACATGCGCAGTTGGGCGCTTGGCTCAAACTCGGGTGATTGGGTCAGCATGGGCGTCTACAGTGACGGTAGTTATGGTATTGCTGAAGGCCTGATCTACTCCTTCCCCTGTGTCTGCAAAAATGGAGACTGGGAAATTGTGCAGGGCCTGGAAGTTAATGATTTCTCACGTGCCAGAATGTCCGCCACTGAGAAAGAGCTCGCTGAGGAACGCGATGCTGTGAGCCATTTGCTGCCCTGAGGATTGCTTGTCTCAAGCTTGTTGTTCTGGAAAAGGCGCTCTATTGAGCGCCTTTTTTCATGTCTCAGAGAACGTTTTCGTGATCGGTGAATCTATATGAAAACGGTCTATACTGAATGCAGGAGCAATTATGGTTACCCTCCATGCATTGACAGATCATGCCAGGCAACTGGTGCTCAGCCCCAATCGTTCGATGGATTGGAAGGGCAATCTCTATGTGCTGCTTGCCGCTTCGGTTGTATTGCTGATTCTGGCGGTCGGGATGGCACTCAATGGCGCCTGGTTAGTGCTGCCTTTTGCCGGCATTGAGATTATTGCATTGGGCTCCGCGATGCGTCTGACTCTCCGCAAGCTGGATTTTCGTGAAGTCATCACTGTACAGAATGGTGTGCTGAGGCTTGAGCGTGGTAGAGACATCCCTGACTTTAACCTGACGTTTCCTCAGCAGTCTGTGAGATTTCTTGTAGATGGTCCAGATCGGCCCATGGGATTGCCGTTGATCGATCTGGTGGCTTTGGGGCACTGCTATCGGTTGGGCGAGTTTCTAAACCGTGCCGACCGATTCAAGCTTGCCAGAGTACTCAAAGAACAACTTAACCTGCAAGTCAGCAAGTACAATACATTTCAGCGCACCTCCTTCTAGAATTTTTGTTAAAGTAAGTTCCCTAAATACCTTCCAATGACTAAAACACCGCAGTAAGGAGACATTATTCATGCCATTTCCTAAAGTGGGAAACGTAGCGCCAGCATTCAGCCTTAAAAATCAACGTGGTGAGACGATTAAACTGACGGACTTTAAGGGCAACAAAAATGTCGTGTTGTACTTCTATCCCAAAGCTATGACGCCGGGTTGTACCGTCCAAGCCTGTGGCATCCGTGATACCAAAGATGAATTTGCCCAACTTGATACGGTTGTTCTGGGCATTAGCCCTGACCCTTATCCACGGCTGGCCCGGTTTGAAGAAAAACAGCAGCTGAATTTTGATCTCCTTTCAGATGAGGATCATGCTGTTACGCAGGCCTATGGCTGTTGGGACATGAAAAAGTTCATGGGCCGTGAGTTTATGGGTGTACTGCGTACTTCGTTTGTTATCGACAAGCAGGGCAAGATCAGGTTGGTGATGGACAAGGTTAAAACAAAAACTCACCACGATGATATTCTGCGGTGGGTAAAAGAAAATCTGGTTTGAGGTGAAGCCGCTATCGCGCTAAAGTCCCGCTTCTCTTTTACAACGTACCGTTTAAATAAATAATGAGGTAACCGAATGTCATTTGATTTATCACAGGTTGTTATGGCGACCTCCGCGCCGTCTGGCTCCGAACCAAACCCGATCTTCACACTACTGATGTTCGGTGGGCTGTTTCTTTTTATGTATTTTCTGATTATCCGTCCACAGCGCAAACGTCAAAAGGAACACCGTGAACTGACTGGTTCGCTGGGCAAGGGAGATGAGGTGGTAATGAATAGCGGGTTGCTCGGCAAGATTACCAAACTTGATGATGACTATATGACCATACAGGTGGCCAATAATGTGGAGTTGAAGTTTCAGAGGGCGGCCGTTCACGCTGTTTTGCCCAAAGGCACCATCAAGGATATCTGAGAGAAGGCCGCATATGCGGCCTTTTTTTTGCCCATGATTCCGGACAAGCTCAACCTTGCACAGCTGCCTACGCCGCTCCAGTTTTTGCCACGGCTATCCGCTGAATTGGCTGGTCCGAGAATCTGGGTTAAGCGCGATGACCTTACCGGTTGTGCCGCCAGTGGCAACAAAGTCAGAAAACTCGAATTTGTCCTGGCTCGGGCAATAGCAGAGGGTGCTGATACGCTGCTCACCTGTGGCGGGCTTCAGTCCAATCATTGCCGGGCGACGGCTGTTTTGGGTGCACAGCTGGGTTTAAAGGTGCATCTGATTCTCAGGGGGGAACCCCCCGAGCAGCCACCCGATGGCAATTTATTGTTGGACAGTCTGGTTGGGGCAGAAATCAGCTGTTATCCACAGAACCAATATCAACACTTGCCTGAGTTGATTGCCCACTGGCTTGATTTTTATCGTAGTCGGGGTCGCAAGCCATTTGTCATCCCCACGGGTGCCAGTGACGGTATTGGCATTTGGGGTTATCTGCACTCTGTCAGTGAGCTGGCATGCCAATTCAGGGAGCTCGAGATCAAGCCGGACGCTATTGTCTGTGCAACAGGGTCTGGAGGTACACAGGCAGGCCTGACACTGGGTTGCCATCTATCCCAGTTGGATATATCTGTGGTGGGTTTTGCCGTTTGTGATGATGCCGCGTATTTTCATAACAAGATCAGAGAAGATATCAGCGACTGGACGAGACGTTACGGTACATCTGTGGACATGACGCAAGTGGCTATTCAGGTCAACGATCGTTATATCGGTCCCGGCTATGGCCGGGCAACAGCAGAGGTCTTCTCCACTATCCGTCACATGGCCTCTCTTGAGGGACTGATACTCGACCCGGTCTATACCGGTAAGGCGTTTTACGGCTTGATTCAAGAAATCAAGGCAGGGGCGTTTCAGGGCGCTTCGGATATTGTATTTATTCATACTGGTGGTCTGTTTGGTTTGTATGCCCAGCGCGATGAACTGGGCATACAGCTTAAATCTTCAGCGTCAGGTTTGATTGAGTGATATTAGGTGAATCCATGACTCTGCAATCTGTGGTCAATAGCATCAACGGGTTTGTGTGGGGACCGGTGATGCTGTGCCTTATTCTCGGCACGGGCCTCTATTTGACGATTGGTCTGGGCGGGCTGCCAATACGAAAAATAGGCTACGGTTTCAGGCAATTATTCATTGGGAGAAAGGGTGGCGGCGATGGGGATATCAGCCCCTTCAATGCGCTGATGACATCGCTATCGGCTACGATTGGAACTGGCAATATTGTCGGTGTTGCCACGGCTGTCAGTATCGGTGGCCCCGGGGCACTCTTCTGGATGTGGTGTACTGCCTTGCTGGGGATGGCCACCAAGTACAGTGAAGCTGTATTGGCGGTGCACTATCGCGAAACGGACAAGCGAGGCAGGAAAGTCGGTGGGCCAATGTACTACATCCGCAATGGATTGGGTCCAAAGTGGGCATGGTTGGGGTTATTGTTTGCGGTTTTTGGCACCCTCGCCGGGTTTGGGATTGGCAATACTGTTCAAGCGAACTCGGTGGCGGATGCATTGCACAGCAGTTTTGCGGTACCCGAACAGCTTACCGGTGCAGTAATGACTATCCTGGTGGGGCTGGTATTACTCGGGGGAATTCAACGAATTGCGCAAGTGGCCGGAAAACTGGTGCCTTTCATGACGATCCTTTATCTTATGGTTACAGTGATCATACTGATGATTAATATCGGTGCGGTCCCCGAAGCCCTGATACTGGTGGTAAAAAGCGCTTTTTCGCCGGTGGCTGCAGGGGGTGGTTTTGCCGGAGCGACGATTATGCTGGCACTGCGTATGGGGGTAGCTCGCGGCATATTTTCTAACGAGGCGGGTTTGGGCAGCGCGCCCATTGCCCATGCCGCGGCTGAAACCAATAGTCCGGTTCGCCAGGGTACCATTGCCATGCTGGGAACCTTTATTGACACTATCGTGATTTGCACAATGACAGGTTTGGTGTTGATTCTGACGGGTGCCTGGAGCAGTGGCGAGCAGGGTGCTGCACTCACCGCATTCGCTTTTAATAGCGTGCTGCCCCATGGCGATAAAGTGGTTGCCGTCAGTCTGGCCTTGTTTGCTTTTACCACGATTCTGGGCTGGAGTTATTATGGTGAGCGCTGTGCCGAGTACCTCTTTGGCATCAATGTTATTGTGCCGTTTCGCATAGTCTGGGTTGTCGCCGTATTTGTGGGCGCGACATCGCAATTGAGCCTGGTATGGAGTATTGCCGATACACTTAACGGTATGATGGCCGTGCCTAATCTTATCGGCCTGTTATTGTTAAGTCCGGTCATTTTCAGGCTGACCCGTGAATACTTTGATCAATAGACAGTTTGCCGCTTATCTTCAGGTGTAATCATTGCTGGTCGGCACTCTCCACAGAGGCATAAACCTCAGTGCTGCCATCCTTTTTCAGTAAATAGATGTTATAGGGTTTAAACCGGCCCTCCATTTCCATGCCTGGGCTACCCACAGGCATACCCGGTACTGCCAGGCCAAGTGCACCATCAGGGGGGTTGTTCATGAATTGTGTTACAAATTTGGCCGGCACATGACCTTCCATGACATAGCCGTTTTCAAAGACTGCTGTGTGGCAGGATTGATACTCTGAATCGATACCCAGGCTACTTTTGACCGCCGTCAGATTTTTAGGGTGGTGAATGAGTGCGTGATAACCCTTGTCGGACATATATTCCATCCACTCTTCACAGCAACCACAGGATTCACTTTTATAAAGATTGTAAGAGGACGAAGTCAATAGTTTCGGGGTACTGTTCGAGTCTCGTTCAGATTCGGCTTTTTCCTCGCTTGTACACCCGGTCACCATGAGAAACGTCATTAAAAACCCTGCTAAAACGTATTTTTTTATACTAGTCATGGAGATCTCCAAGGTGTGAGTGCCAAGTATCCGTTAAAATAAAAGTATCGTTGTTTCAATTTCTTGTTACTGAAGAGCATGAGTGAAATTGTTCTCATGGTAAAGTTTATCCAGCTATCAGCCACTGCTTGTCTTGATTAGCCGCCACCGTGATTGTGGCCATCCACTGCATACGAGTGTACAAGATTGAGTAGATCAATTGACAAAAAGACCCTGTCTTGATGCGAGCTAACATGTAGTGTTTTTATTTAATGGGTTGTTTTTACTAAGGTGTAACGGGTAAACCCCCGGAGGAATAGTCTGTGTCAAAGAACTTTGGTGACAAACTGGTGATTGCTATTTCATCCAGGGCCCTGTTTGATCTGGATGAAAGCCATCGGGTTTATGAGCAGGAAGGGTTGGATGCCTATTCCCGTTATCAGGTGGCGCATGAGGATGAGGTTCTTGCACCGGGAGAGGCATTTCCCATGGTGAAAAAACTGCTGAGAATCAATGAAAAACTGGATGGTGACCCGAGGGTGGAAGTGATTTTGCTCTCCCGGAATTCGGCTGACACCGGATTGCGGGTGTTCAATTCCATTGAGCACTATGGGTTGAATATCAGCCGTGCCGCGTTTTGTGGTGGAGAAAGCCCTTACCGGTATGTATCCGCTTTTGGTTGCCATCTGTTTCTTTCGACCAATGCAGAAGATGTCTGCAATGCCCTGAATAACGGGATTGCAGCGGCAACGTTAATATCGTCGGGATCCAGAGATCGCAATGACGATGAACTTCGCTTTGCTTTTGATGGTGATGCTGTACTGTTTTCCGATGAATCGGAACGTGTCTACAAGGAAAGCGGGTTGGCGGCATTTACTCAAAGTGAGAAAGCCGCCGCCAGGCAGCCAATGAGCGGTGGCCCGTTCAAGCATTTTCTTCAGGTTTTGCATACCCTGCAGTCAGAATTTCCACCCGAGAGCTGTCCTATTCGAACAGCTCTCGTCACGGCGCGCTCTGCGCCGGCCCATGAGCGGGTCGTGCGAACGCTCCGAACATGGGATATCCGGATAGACGAGTCCCTGTTTCTCGGAGGCCTGGAGAAGGGTGCGTTCCTTAAATCTTATGGTGCGGATGTGTTCTTTGACGATCAGCAGGCACATTGTGAATCGGCAAAATCCCACGTGGCCACCGGGCATGTGCCTCATGGCATAGCTAACAAAAAGGACTGACCAGTTTACAGTTTAGAACAGGGCGAATTTGATGCCCATGCCGAGCAACAGGCAGGCTAAAACCGGTTGCAATACCCGGCTTGGGAGTCGTGCTGCCAGTCTGGTGCCCAGGTGAATGGCTGGCAGTGACCCGATCAATAGTGACCCAAGCAGTACCAAATCGACATTGCCCAGCAGGAATAAATGGCCAAGCCCGGCGATCAGAGTCAGTGGCACTGCGTGAGCAATGTCGGTCCCGACTACATGCAGTGCCGGTAGGCGAGGATAGAGAATCATCAGTAGCGCCGCACAAAATGCGCCTGCGCCCACTGATGAGAGGGTGACAAAAATACCCAGAAAAATGCCCGCAACGAAAGTTACCTTTGTGGCGTGCAACTGAAAAAATGCTCCTACGGGGCCGTGTGGCCGGTCGGAAGCATTGCGTAGAAAACGTTTTAGTAAAATCACGGCGGCGGTAATAATCAGCATAATACCGAGACTGGTTGTCAGGATTTCTCGATACTCTTCTGCATCTGTAAACACATGATAGAGGAGCTGGGATGTAATGAGTGATGCCGGTATGCTGCCAGCAGCGAGATAGGCAACCAGTCGCCACTGAATACTTTTCTGCCGAGTGTGGGCCACAACACCACTGGCTTTTGTGATAGCGGCATAGAGGAGGTCAGTGCCAATAGCGACATTGTAGGGGATGCCGAACATAATTAGCATAGGCGTCATCAAGGATCCGCCACCAACACCGGTGAGCCCGACGACTAAGCCCACGAAAGCACCGGACCCAACATACAACAAAAAATCCAGCACAATTAATCCACTTCTATCCCAAAATAACCTGGAAACTCTAGCAATTTGTACCTATTCTTCAAAGGAATAATTTCTTATATTTTTATATCATTGTCGTCTATCCGAGTGAATGCATGAAATTACAACAGCTTCGATATATCTGGGCGGTGGCGCACCATGAGTTGAATGTTTCTGCCACGGCCCAAAGTCTTTACACTTCACAGCCGGGTATCAGTAAGCAGATACGCCTGCTCGAAGACGAACTGGGTGTGGAAATCTTTTCGCGCAGCGGCAAACATCTCACGCGTGTTACCCCGGCGGGCGATGAGATTCTGCGTGTAGCTGGCGATATTTTGCGGAAAGTCGATAGCATCAAGCAATTGGCTCAGGAGCATAATGACCCCAGGCGCGGCAGCCTGACTATCGCGACAACCCATACTCAGGCACGTTATGCACTACCGCCGGTTATTGAAGCCTTTATTGATAAATATCCCGAGGTTTCATTACATATGCATCAGGGTACACCGATGCAGATCTCTGAACAGGCTGTAGATGGCTCAGTGGATTTCGCCATTGCCACTGAGGCACTGGAGTTATTTCACGATTTGCTGATGATGCCTTGTTACCGATGGAATCGTTGTATTCTGGTGCCCAGGGACCATCCGCTGGTTCAAGTATCAAAATTGACGCTGGAGGAGGTGTCGACTTATCCTTTGGTCACCTACGTGTTTGGTTTTACCGGGCGTTCCCGCCTTGATGAGGCCTTCAATGACCGGGGACTCATTCCAAAGGTGGTATTCACCGCTACAGACTCTGATGTGATCAAGACTTATGTGCGCTTGGGTCTGGGTATTGGCATTGTTGCCCACATGGCCTACGACCCGGTTAAGGACAGTGATCTGGTGGCATTGGATGCCTCTCATCTGTTCAAGCCCAGTATCACCAGTATCGGGTTTCGGCGAGGTACGTATTTGCGGGGATATATGTATGATTTTATCGAGTTGTTCGCCCCTCATCTAACTCGGGACAGAATAACTGAGGCCTGTGCCATTCATGCGAAGGACGATCTGGAAAAATTTTTCAGTGCGGTAGAGTTACCGGAGCTTTAGTCCATTTGGTTTGCCGTTAACCCGACATCCGGGGCTGAACAAGATTGAACCAAAGAATGGCTTTGAACCTTATAGAAAGTCGAGATCGGGGTTGTCGTTAAGAATTTCCTTAAGCTCGTCCTCTTCGCGGGTTTTCTGGTTAAGCACCTCTTTGACAAACTTGAAATAGACGGTGTAAATCTCCGGTTGTTGGCCTTCCCGCTCAACCACAAAAAAAGGTGCCTGCTCCACATTGTAATGTTTCGCCAACAACATTCCCGGTGAGCTGGGGTCCCGCTCATCCGCCAGCAAAACCTCATCTATTAGAGACATCTGGTCAGCAGCTTCCATTTTTTGTTGCACGTCTTCGCACTTTCTGCAGAGACTGCCGTCCAGCTTGATCTTTTTGACGAGTGTGATTTTCATGTGTCTTTCCCGGTTTATTTTTGCGTATTGACGGCATGCAGACCGCATTCCTTCATCGTGGCTTCTTCCCACCACCAGCGGCCTTCGCGCTCATGTTGGCCTGGGCCGGTGGCACGTGTACAGGGTTCACAGCCGATACTGATATAGCCCCGGTCATGTAATTCGTTATAGGGCACGTTATTGGAACGAATATATTCCCAAACCTGGTTTGATGACCAGTTGGCTAGCGGATTGAATTTGGTCAGGGTGCCATCGGGGCGGGCAAAGGCCTTGTCGTCCTGAATCACAGGGATAGCTGTGCGGGTACCAGGGCTCTGGTCGCGACGCTGACCGGTTACCCACGCGTCTACAGTCAGCAATTTACGGCGCAGGGGGCCAATCTTACGGATACTGCAGCACTCTTTGTGGCCGTCGCGGTAAAAACTGAAAAGTCCTTTCTCCCGCACCATATTATTAACGGCGTAGGCATCGGGAAAAACCACATCGATTTGGATACCGTAATGCTCCCGGACCTTTTCGATAAAGCGATAGGTTTCGGCATGCAGGCGACCCGTATCTAGGGAAAAGACCTGTACTTTCTCCGGGTTGATCCTGTGCGCCATATCAATCAGTACAACATCCTCTGCACCACTGAATGAGATGGCAATATTGTCAAATTGATCAAGTGCGTAGGCAATAATCTCCTGTGGAGACTGATTGGATAATTCCCGATCGAGATCAAGAGTGTTCAGAAGGTTTGCAGTCATGGGAGTTACTCAATATTCTCAATAAGTTAGAGGGGTTGTCCTCAAAGTCGCGCATCATATCAAAGCCGCCACTAAAGCAAAAATAATCAGAAACTATAACCTTCATCGATATGGCTATTAAAAATCTGTAAAAAGGCTATTTACCTGCCTGTGGAGCTATCAAAAGCCTCGCAACTTTATTGCGCAATATCCCTGAAATCGTTAGAGTGGCGCGGTCTTATTTTGGTCTCGCACGATTAAGGGTGACATTGTGGAAATCGCTTGTTTGGATCTTGAAGGCGTACTGATTCCTGAAATATGGATTGCCTTTGCCGAGAAAACCGGTATTGATGCGCTCAAGCGTACTACCCGGGATGAACCGGATTACGATGTGCTGATGCGTTACCGTCTGGATATTCTGGACCGACACGGTCTGGGGCTTAAGGAGATTCAGGAGGTGATAGCCACGCTATCGCCTCTTGAAGGAGCGCGAGAGTTTGTTGACTGGCTGCGGGAACGCTTCCAGGTGGTCATTCTCTCCGATACTTTTTATGAGTTCGCACAGCCCCTGATGCGTCAGTTGGGATTTCCCGCGTTGCTATGTCACAAACTGGAAACAGACCAGGACGGTCGCGTGGTTAATTACCACTTGCGGCAGGCCAACCCAAAGCGCCAGGCGATTGTCGGCTTTAAAAGCATGTACTACCGGACTATTGCTGCCGGCGACTCCTATAACGATACGACCATGCTGGCAGAGGCCGATGCCGGTATCCTGTTTCATGCACCTCAGAATGTTATTGATCAATTCCCGCAATTTCCGGCTGTCCATACATTTGAGGCGCTCAAACAGGAATTCATCAAGGCCAGTGTCCGGGAGCTTAGCTTGTAGGGCGCCTATCCGGTGGGGCTATCCGGCTGGATAAGCACTCGGATTTTGTCCAGAATTTCCTGGAATTCACTTTCGGCATTTGAGTCGGCCACGATGCCGCCACCTCCCCAACAGTGCAGTCTGTCACCATCGGCCAGGATCGTGCGGATGGCGATGTTGGTATCCATTCGCCCTGTGCTGCTGATATAGCCAATGCTGCCGCAATACACCGAGCGGCGACAGGTTTCCAGTGTTTCAATGATTTCCATAGCGCGTTTTTTCGGTGCGCCAGTGATAGAGCCTCCGGGGAAACAACCTCGTAACAGTGACAGTGGTGATTCACCGTCACGGAGTTTTCCGGTCACCGTGCTGACCAAGTGATGTACGTTGGCAAAGCTTTCAAGCGCAAAGAGCTTTGGTACCCGAATCGAGCCTGGCTGACAGGTTTTCCCGAGATCATTGCGCAGCAAATCGACAATCATCAGGTTTTCAGCCCGATTTTTGGTGCTGTTCATCAACTCGATAGCATTTTGTTGATCCTCCTCCACCGTTCTGCCCCGTCTGGTAGTACCCTTGATAGGCTTGGTTTCCACCTGTCCGGCAGAGAGCTTCAAAAACCGCTCGGGGGAAAAGCTCAGTACCGCCTGATTGCGCTTTCCGAACTGATAATAGCAACTGTAGGGTGAGGGCAATATCCGTCGTAGTACTCTGTATAGGTGCCAGCTATCACCTTGGTATTTCGCTGAAAAATGCCGGGCGAGATTGACCTGATAGCAATCACCCTCACTAATATACTCCTTGATTTGGCTGACAGCATTCAGGTAAGCATCTCTGCTCATTGAGGGCTCAAACGGATTTGTCCCTTCGCCATCACTTCCTGTGAGGCTTTCTCCATTGTCGGCCTGCTTCAGTCGCTTCGAGACCGTTTCACGAAGATCCGCCGGGCAATCGTTGCGAAAAATCAGCCAGGCTTTTCTCGACGAGTGATTGAGTACAAGGGCCCAGTTATAAAGCCCCAACCGGAGATCCGGCAGTGAGTCCACTTTGCCCAGCAGGTTCGGCAGCACTTCGATACGGTGGCCAAGGTCGTAACCAAAATAGCCGGCCAACCCCCCCAAAAAAGGATAATGGCTCAAGCTGTGATCGGCTGGTCCGAGGGTGTCGAGGAGTTGCTGTGCCAGCGCGAAGGGGTCTTCAGAGGATTCATAGATGGTCTGAGGGGTTATGATTCGTGTGATCTTGTCCACTGTCTCGAGAACAGTGGTCGGTTGCGCTGAAATAATATCAAACCGACCAGAGAGGCTGCGAGGCTTGCCACTGTCCATCCAGATGGGATCATCGAGATCCCGTATTGCTGCAAAGAGCGCTTCGGCATCGGGACGGTAGGGAAAGTCGGTGATATCCACGTTAGGCATGGTCGGTAGTCTACGGTAGAAGCGAGGATGTTTCAGACTAATTCAGCGTTGTTATTGTCTTTTTCAGCACTTTATTATGGCCTCATCTTGGGACTGTGCAGCAAGTGCGGCATTTCTGTGATTGCTCCAGGTCTCTGATCATGGCAATCTCAGCCCCTGTAAGCGTTCACTGGCCAGACGACACTTTGCCGACCATATCAGGTTGGCCCCGGGGTTGTTTGCGTGCACGCAGAGAGCCTCTATTGCTGGCGTTGCCTTGATCAATTCGGGTTGCCGGGAATGAGTGTTGGATAAACAACAGGCTGGAGTCATGATGTTTTTTGCAACCCCTGATCTTTGTGATGATTACCCCGAGCTGGTGCAGGTAATGGAGCCAATGATGGCCAATTATGGTGGGAGGGATACGTTTGGCGGTGAAATTGTTACTGTCAAATGCCATGAGGATAATTCGCTGGTGAAAGAGAGTGCCGGTAAGCCCGGTCATGGAAAGGTGCTCGTGGTGGATGGTGGTGGTTCACTGCGGCGTGCGCTGCTGGGCGATATGATTGCCGAAAATGCGGTCAGGAATGGATGGGAAGGGTTGATTATTTACGGTTGTGTCCGCGATGTTGATGCGTTGGCAAAGCTGGATCTGGGTGTGCAGGCACTGGCCGCGATCCCTTTGAAAACCGACAAGCGTGGGATTGGTGATCTGAATGTGTCGGTGACATTTGGCGGTATTACCTTCCATCCCGGAGAGTATGTGTACGCCGATAACAATGGCGTCATCGTATCGCCCAGCCCATTGGTAGGGGAGGGGTGAATGGATTCTGCGTGGCTTGATGCATATCAAATATCAATTGGCGCGGCAGGTTAAACTTTAAACGCGCAAAATAGTTTTTTGTCAGGAGTTATTGTGGATTGGCGTAATACCAGCGAACGCTATGGTTTGATGTCAGTGGCTTTCCACTGGCTGATGTTGTTGTTACTGATTGCGGTCTACAGCTGTATTGAATTGCGTGAACTCTACCCAAAGGGTAGTGACCCCCGTGAAGCCTTCAAAACCTGGCATTTTATGCTCGGGCTGACTGTTTTTATATTGGTCTGGATTCGGTTGGTTGCCCAACTTTTACAAGTGAGGCCGGAGATTCTGCCAGCGCCACCTCGCTGGCAGGTGATGGCGGGAAGATCGATGCATGCCATTTTATACCTTTTTATGATTGCCATGCCGCTGATGGGTTGGCTGGTGCTCAGCGCCAGTGGTAAGCCTGTGCCTTTTTTCGGGACGACTTTTCCGGCATTGATGCCGGAAAACGAAACGCTGGCCAAAGCCATTAAAGAGGTTCATGAGACGGTTGGCAGCGCAGGGTATTTTTTGATAGGGCTTCACGCCCTGGCAGGGTTGTTCCATCATTATATTTTGCGCGATAACACCTTGCTTCGAATAATTCCAAAAAGGTTTAAGTAACTACTTTAATAGGTTGTTTTTATTGATTTTCTGTAGCAATTACAGTTGTTGTAAATAGCAGCCCCGACCCTCGTATGAGCTGCCGGTAAATCACAAGTGAAATTCTATTTTCATCACTCATTGATTGTAGCGATGGGCAGGAAGCGCTTGATCATTCACCAACTCATTTATGTTATTTCGGGAGAGCTGAGTGCTCTGATGTCCCAGAGCGGACCGTAGTGATTAGCTCAAATGAACTCCGGCAAGTGTCGATGGCACTCATTCAGGGAATACAGCATTGAGACATGCCATCATTTCAGAACCTCTCAATAAGGAATGTCGAGCCCTTGCGGACTGGTTATATGGCCTGATGCCGAAATAGCAGCACATTGAGCAAGGCAAAAAAAAGGAGCTGCGAAGCAGCTCCCAAACTTTTACTCTTAGGGGAATGGGTGATGAATGAACCTTAGAACTGGTTCATCGTGTTGTCTTTACCGCCGGCCTTGAGAGCGGCTTCACCAGCAAAATATTCTTTGTGGTTATCGCCGATATCGGAACCAGCCATATTCTGGTGTTTTACGCAGGCAATGCCCTGACGGATTTCCTGACGTTGGACGCCTTTCACATAAGCCAGCATGCCCTGATCTGCAAAGTAGCCTTTTGCCAGATTGTCGGTGGACAGGGCAGCCGTGTGGTAAGTAGGCAGGGTGATCAGGTGGTGGAAGATACCCGCTTCGCGAGCCGCGTCCGCCTGGAAGGTACGGATCTTCTCGTCAGCCAGCTTCGCCAGCTCTGTTTCATCGTAGTCTACGCTCATCAGTTTTTCGCGATCATATGCAGAAACATCTTTGCCTTCTGTCTGCATGGCATCAAAGACCTGCTGGCGGAAGTTCAACGTCCAGTTGAAGGAGGGGCTGTTGTTGTAGACCAGTTTGGCATTGGGCACTGCTTCGCGAATTCGGTTAACCATTTCAGCGATCTGACCAACGTGGGGTTTTTCGGTTTCGATCCACAGCAGATCGGCGCCATTTTGCAGGCTGGTGATACAGTCCAGAACGACGCGGTCAATACCGGTGTCCTTGCGGAACTGGAACAGACCTGAGGCCAGACGTTTTGGTTTGAGTAGCTTGCCATTGGCCTTGATTACTACATCACCGTTCTGGATGTCTTCTGCACTCTGAACGTAATCACCATCGAGGAAGCTGTTGTACTGGTCACCCAAATCGCCGGGTTCGTTGGTCACAGCAATCTGCTTGGTCAGGCCAGCGCCGAGGGAGTCGGTACGTGCAACGATAACACCGTCGTCGACACCCAGTTCCAGGAACGCGTAGCGAACGGCATTGATTTTGGCTAGGAAGTCAGAGTGAGGGACAGTTACTTTGCCGTCCTGGTGACCGCATTGCTTTTCGTCCGATACCTGGTTCTCAATCTGGATACAGCAAGCGCCCGCTTCGATCATCTTCTTCGCTAACAGGTAGGTCGCTTCGGGGTTGCCAAAGCCGGCATCAATATCGGCGACGATCGGTACCACGTGAGTCTCGAAATTTTCGATCTGGTTTAACAGGTCGGCCTCTTTTGCTTTATCCCCGGCTTCGCGGGCAGCATCCAGGTCCACGAACAGCTGATCCAGTTCGCGGGCATCGGCCTGGCGTAGAAAGGTATAAAGCTCTTCGATCAGCGAGGAAACAGAGGTTTTTTCGTGCATTGACTGATCGGGCAGTGGACCGAACTCAGAACGCAGTGCGGCAACCATCCAGCCTGACAGGTACAGGTAGCGTTTCTTGGTGGTTTTGAGGTGTTTTTTGATGGCAATCAGTTTTTGTTGACCGATAAAGCCATGCCAGCAACCCAGGGATTGGGTGTATTGAGAGCTGTCGGCATCATAAGCCGCCATATCATCACGCATGATTTTGGCAGTATAACGGGCAATATCCAGACCAGTGCGGAAACGGTTCTGAATACGCATGCGGGCTGCTGACTCAGGGTTGATGGCGCTCCAGGTGCTGTTGGCATTGCGCACTTTGGCTACAGCATCAATCTCTTTGGTGTAGTTTGACATGGTGTGTCCTTCCAGTTTGGATAGAGAAAAGGAAAATTTGTGGATACGGATTCTAGCCATCGACCTAAAATTTAGCTAATCTATAGTTATTATTTTCGGTATTTTTAAAATGAATATAAGAAACGTCGATTTGAATCTGCTGGTGTATCTGGATGTGCTACTGAAAGAGCGCAATGTTACCAGAGCTGCAGAGAATATGGGTATCAGCCAGCCGGCCATGAGTAATGGTCTGAGGCGACTTCGGGATTTATTCAATGATCCACTGCTGGTGAGAACCAGCGATGGCATGACCCCCACTGAGCGGGCCGAACAGCTACAGCCCATAGTCCGGGAAGTTCTGGCGTCGGTTGAAAAGGCGGTCGTTCCCCGCCGTGAATTCAATGCGGCTGAGGCCGACCGGGTTTTCAGGATTTCTGTCAGCGATTATACCGAGTCAACTTTGTTGCCGCATTTGATGCGGCGTTTGCGCTCTGAAGCTCCCAATATAACACTCGATGTGTTGACCCCCAGCGATATCAGTTATCAGGATGTCGAGCAGGGCAGTATTGACCTGGTGATCAACCGTTTTGACGTGTTGCCGCAGTCATTTCATCAGATGACCATTTGGCGAGATACGTTTTCCTGTGTGGCGAGTATTCACAATCCGATTATTCACGATTTCACACTGGACAACTATCTGGAGAGTGGTCACGTCTGGGTCAGTAAAACAGGAATGGGGGTTGGTGTGGGTATGGAGCCCGGGGCGGAACAACGACTTGGCTGGGTTGATGAGGCCTTGACGAGGATTGGCAAGAAACGCCGTATTCGCGTGTTTACCCGTCATTATCAGGCCGCCATGAGGCTGGCTGAGTTGCATGACCTGGTAGTGACGCTGCCCACTAAGGCCGCCTCTCTGCTGGTGGGCAATCCGCATGTTACGATTCTAAAGCCACCCTTTGAGATTCCTGAGATTGAGCTGAAAATGGCTTGGAGTCCGCTGTTGCAGCACAATCCTGCTCATCAGTGGATACGGCGAACCATTGCAGACGTGGCAAAAACACTAGATTGATAACGGCTAACATCATTCGCTGAGTAAATAGCGAAAATAATACCCATAAAATTGCTAAATCCCCACTGGGTTCCCTACAATTCTCGCTCGTCTTCCCTATCGTAACCACAGGGCTCAATCATGACTGAACGTATTCAAGTGAGTAGACTTCAGGTGTCTCAAGCCATTCACGACCTCGTCAAACACGAGATTATTCCCGGCACCGGAATTGACCTGGAGGCTTTCTGGCAGTCATTCAGCGCAATTATCGATGAATTTGCGCCAAAAAATCGTCAACTGCTGAAAAAGCGTGATCAGCTACAGGCACAAATTGATGCCTGGCATCAGCAACATAACGGTCGGGTTCACAACCCTCGCGAGTACAAGGCCTTCCTGACAGAAATTGATTACCTGGTTCCAGAGGGTGAAGATTTCTCGATCACGACGGAGAATGTTGACCCCGAAATCGCCCAACAGGCAGGTCCGCAACTGGTTGTACCCGTGATGAATGCCCGCTTTGCCCTGAATGCGGCCAATGCTCGTTGGGGTAGCCTATACGATGGGCTCTATGGTACCGATGTCCTTCCGGAAACCGGTGGTGCCGAGAAGACGGCGGAATACAACCCGGTTCGAGGTGCCCTGGTTATCGCCTACGCCCGTAAACTTCTTGACGACACAACCCCTCTCGCTGGTCGCTCTCACAAGGAGGCCACTCAATACCGTGTTATTGATGGCCAGTTACAGGTTGTGCTTGATGACGGTGCTCAAGTTGGATTATCCGATCCAGGGAGATTTGTAGGGTATCGGGGAGAAGCTGAAAGTCCCGATGCAATTCTATTAAAAAACAATAATATACACATGGAAGTTCAAGTTGATCGAAGCAGTCAAATTGGCTCTTCTGACGCGGCAGGCGTCAAGGACATCCTGATGGAAGCAGCCTTGACCACTATCATGGACTGTGAAGACTCCGTGGCCGCTGTCGATGCCGAAGATAAGGCACTGGTTTACCGCAACTGGCTTGGTCTGATGAAAGGTGACCTTGAGGAAACCCTCAACAAGGCTGGCAAGACCATTGTGCGTCGCATGAACTCCGATCGGGAATATACCACGCCTGCCGGGGATACGCTGGTGTTACCGGGTCGCAGCCTGCTGTTTGTCCGCAATGTGGGTCACCTGATGACCAACCCTGCAATTCTCGACGCTGAGTGTAATGAAATTCCGGAAGGAATAATGGACGCCATGATCACCAGTCTGATCGCTATCCATGACCTGAAAGGCAACAGCGCAGTCCGCAACAGTAAAACCGGCAGTGTTTATATCGTAAAGCCGAAAATGCACGGTCCGGAAGAGGTGGCATTTACCAACGACCTGTTTATTGCGGTAGAAGATGCCCTTGCTTTGCCCAGAAATACCCTGAAAGTGGGCATTATGGATGAGGAGCGCCGTACCTCTGTAAACCTGAAAGAGTGTATTCGTGCCGCCAGTGAGCGTGTGGTTTTTATTAATACAGGTTTCCTAGATCGCACAGGCGACGAAATCCATACCAGTATGGAAGCGGGTCCATTCGCGCCAAAGGGCCAGCTGAAAACCCTGAAGTGGATCACTGCTTACGAAGACCAGAACGTGGATGTGGGGCTGGCTTGTGGATTGAAAGGACGTGCCCAGATAGGCAAGGGCATGTGGCCGATTCCAGACCAGATGGCCGATATGATGGTGGCCAAGATAGGCCACCCAAAAGCAGGTGCCAATACTGCCTGGGTACCCTCACCCACTGCGGCAACATTGCACGCGATTCACTATCACCAGGTAGACGTTTTTGCCCTGCAAAATGAACTGGCGAATCGGGTTCCCGCCAGTGTGGATGATATTTTGACCATCCCACTGCTGGATGGTGAACTGACCGCAGAGGACATTCAGAAAGAACTGGACAACAATGCTCAAGGCATTCTTGGTTATGTGGTTCGGTGGGTGGAGCAGGGCATTGGTTGCTCCAAGGTACCTGATATCAATAATGTTGGTCTTATGGAAGACCGCGCGACTTTGCGTATTTCTAGCCAGCACATAGCCAACTGGTTGCGCCATGGGATTTGTGGCGAAGAGCAGGTGATGGAAACCATGAAGCGCATGGCTAAAATTGTCGATGCCCAAAATGCTGACGATCCGGATTACCGTCCCATGGCGTCAAACTTTGATACCAGTGTGGCGTTTGCTGCGGCATGTGATCTGGTGTTCAAGGGCTGTGCTCAGCCCAGTGGTTATACTGAACCTCTGTTGCATGCCTATCGGCAGAAGGCGAAGTTACAGTAATCGTCGATATTGCCCGAGAAAAATGCCGTTCCCTGGAACGGCGTTTTTTTGTCGTCGGTTTAAGAGTAGTGCCCTTAGATGTGCAGGCGCCGTAACTCCGGGTCCACTTCTCCCTGCTCCCAATGGTTATCAAATTCCTCCACAAGCTCAATTGCTTCCAGTGGAGCATATGACACGGCATAACCGATAAACCGTTCAGGTTCTTGTTTGTAGAGTATGCCGCTCTTGTCGATCAATAAAAATTCACGGTGCAGACAGGGTTCCAGTGAATTGAATTTTCGCATCTGGATGCGGCTGGGCAGGCGGTGACAGAGTTCCTTGAGCTGGTTGGTTTGGTGTCTGATCTGATAAAGATCCCTGACCAGTATGTTCACCCTGGCCAGCGGGTGGCTGGTGGCAAATGTGTAAATTGCATCGCAAAACTCAGTATTGCTGTAGATAGCCGCTTCCAGTCGCTCTGAAAAAATACGAACCTCCCGATGGGCCAGCTGTACCAGTGAAACAGCCTGATCACGGAATTGATCCAGTCCTTCAACGGAAATTCGCTGGCGATCTTCTTCGGCAATTTCTTTCAGAACCGGTTTTGGTGTGTGATCTGTGTATTGGTGCAGGTCCAGTACCATTTTTCTGTGTGGGATACCTGCATCGAGAAAATTTTCGCCCTGTGCAGTAAAACCGAAGCCCTCGTAAAAAGGTAATGCCGTGATTTGTGCATTCAGCGTCAGCTCCTGGTGCCCCTCACGGACGGCATATTTGATCATTTTGCGCATCAGAGCCGATCCGACACCCAACTGCCGATAGCCCTTTAATACAGCCATCCTGCCAATCTGGCCATCTGGCAGCATTCTGGCTGTCGCCATAGGAATCTCGTCAGGTCCATACGCGAGCCAATGCATGGCCACTGGATCGTGTTCATCAATCTCTTCTTCAATGGGTACATGTTGTTCATCGACGAACATCTGATGGCGTATCGCCTTGAGCTGCACACTTGAGTTTTGCCAGCTGGTTTGTTCAACCTCAATAGGAAAAAAATCAATGGTTTCCACAGAGCACCCCCCTCTTTTTGCTTATCTTAGCTGTGGGATGGCCATATAAACAGTGGTGGATGTTACGCTAAGAGCAGTACTGGAAGACAACAGGGAATGAATGTGGGTGCTTTAATCTTAAGGTTGATACTAGTGGGGATGTTATTGCCGGCGATGCTTTATGCCGACGAGGCACCGGTAATTTTTGAATACGACGACCGTCTTCATCCGGTTTATTCTGATGGCGGTATGGTTGTATCCCAGGAGTATCTGGCCAGTCAGGTGGGTGCCGATATTTTGAGGCGGGGGGGCAATGCGGTGGATGCAGCTGTCGCCACTGGTTTTGCGCTGGCTGTTACGCTCCCTCAGGCCGGCAATCTGGGCGGCGGCGGGTTCATGATGGTATATCTGGCCGAGAAAGATAAAACACTGGCTATCGACTACCGTGAAATGGCTCCGGCTGCCGCCCGACAGGATCAATTTCTTGACCGCAATGGGGAAGTTGATAAATCACTCTCCCGATTCAGCCATCAGGCTGCCGGTGTCCCCGGGACAGTGGCCGGTCTGGTTCACGCCCTTGAACGTTACGGCACGATGAGTCTGTCAAAAGTCATGGCGCCGGCCATTGCTCTGGCCAGAAAGGGCTTTGTTGTGAACCATGAACTGGCTGCTTCACTCAATAAGGCTGCACCCCGGTTACAGTCCCATCCGGCATCTTCCAGCTATTTTTTTCGCTCAGATGGTAAGCCGCTAAAGGTTGGCAGCCTATGGCGCCAGGCTGACCTGGCGACCACGCTGGAGCTTATTGCCACCAGAGGTACCGATGGATTCTATCGCGGTCCGGTTGCCAAACTGATTACCGATGAAATGGCGAGGGGCAATGGGCTTATTACAGCCCGTGATCTGGTTAAATATCGGGTTGTTGAGCGCCGGCCTGTATCTGGGATCTATCGTGGTTATCGAATTGATTCCATGCCACCGCCATCCTCCGGCGGTGTTCATCTCATCCAGATGCTCAATATACTGGAGGGCTGGGATTTGGTGTCCCATGGTCACAACAGTGCCGCTTACCTGCATCGCCTGATAGAGTCCATGCGGCGCGCTTATGCTGACCGCAGCAGACACCTTGGTGACCCGGACTATTACCCGGTTCCGGTAGACCGTCTCATTGATAAGCAGTATGCAGCACAGTTGCGCAAGGATATTGATCTGAGCAGGGCCAGTCGGTCGGAGGACGTCCAGCCGCACCTGGCTGTGCCTGAAGAAAGTCCCCAAACAACCCATTTTGTCGTATGGGACGAGCAGGGCAATGTAGTGAGCAATACCTATACACTGAATTTTTCATACGGCAGTGGTATTGCTGTGACGGGCGGCGGTTTTCTGCTCAATAATGAAATGGATGATTTCTCGGCAAAGGCCGGGGTGCCCAATGCCTACGGGCTGACCGGTGAAGAAGCCAATGCTATCGGTCCGGGAAAACGGCCGCTGTCTTCAATGACACCTACGATAGTATTCCGGGACGGAAAACCGATTATGGCAACGGGCAGCCCGGGGGGCAGTACCATTATTACGGTGGTGTTGCAGCATATTCTTAATCACCTCGATTTTGATATGAATATTGCCGAAGCTGCTGCGGTACCCCGTATTCATCATCAATGGCTGCCTGACCAGGTTGTGTTTGAGCGAGGTATTAGCCCCGATACTATCCGAATACTTGAGAAAATGGGGCATGAAACATCTCCTCACACCCGTGTGCTGGGCAAAGTTCAGGCTATTGCTGAAAAGAGTGGTCGTCGTTCAGGTGTGACCGATACCCGTTGGCCCGGAGGCGGCGTTGCTATCGATAAGTAATGCAGGTGACTGTCAGCAAGCCAAAGGTGATGCACTATTTATCGACCTGTTCTCCGTTTAAATAATGTCTGCCATCAATCGTGGCGCGTCGATCAACGTCCGCTTCATCGACCAATTCCGGGTACTTCGGTGCGGTCATGTAGCGGGCAAACCAGTCCCCCAGCAATGTTTTATCTTCCGCCATTTCCCTGAGCATGGCTTGCACTTGCTCAATGAAGGCAGGATCAATCGTTTCAGTTGCCATGCAAGGCCTAAGAGGTGGGTCCCGGTAGTAGCAGCTATTTCCCTGGGACATCAGTTCTGTGGTGAGGTCGTCTAGCATATCTGTGAGCGATGGTGACCTGAAACCGATCGAGTAGGTGAGACAATCATTTTCTGCGACCCCCCAATGGGAAATCCCCGGCGGCAGATAAAGCATGTCGCCCGGCTGAAGGACCCATTCATCCACTGCATCAAAGGTCTGCAGAATTCGGAGTGGTGTGCCGGTTATAAGCGATGATTGCTGATCGCAGAACTGACCAACCTGCCACCGACGCTGTCCCTGACCCTGTAGCAGAAACACATCATAATAGTCGAAGTGAGGGCCGACGCTACCACCGAGCGGGGCATAACTGACCATGATGTCATCGACTCGCCAGGGCGGTAGAAAATTGAAGTAGGGCAGCAACGCCTTGACTTCCGGTACCCACAGATCCGCGCCCTGGACCAAAAGACTCCAGCAGCTTTCGGGGAGTTGGGCAAAAATACTCTCCTCAAAAGGCCCATGCTGAACATCCCAAGGGCCGGACTCACCTTTTTCAAAGACAATGCGCGATTCCACCTCATCTTCCAGAGACAGGCCTGCCAGTTCATCGGGTGTTAGCGGCGACTCAAAATTGGGGAAGGCATTCCGGATCAGCAGCGGTTTTTTCTGCCAGTATTCAGCGAGAAACTCCTCAGTCGACAAGTTTCCAAGAATCGATTGAATGGTCATGGCTGTCCTCGCTGAAACCTGGTGGTACTCATCAAAAGTTGGGCTGTCTGAAAAAACTGGACAAAAACTAGATCGCTTTCGCCTGAGTGGGGGCGTTGCCAATGTAATTGGAGGGTGTCAAAGCGAGCAGTTCAGTTTTGGCTATTTCAGGGATATCCAGTGTGTCGACAAATGCCTGAATGGATTCCCGCGTGATCGCCTGCCCGCGTGTCAGGGCTTTCAGTTTTTCGTAGGGTTCTGGAATATTGTAACGTCGCATTACGGTTTGTACCGGTTCGGCAAGAACCTCCCATGCACTCTCGAGATCAGCCTCTAATCGCAACTGGTTCAGTTCCAGTTTACCAATACCTTTTAATGTCGACTGGTAGGCAATCAGACTGTAGCCGAAACCCACACCCATATTGCGGAGTACGGTGGAATCGGTGAGATCCCTTTGCCAGCGGGAAATCGGCAGCTTTTGCGCCAGGTGGGTAAAGATGGCGTTGGCAATGCCCAGATTGCCCTCGGCATTCTCGAAATCTATCGGGTTTACCTTATGTGGCATGGTGGAAGAACCGACTTCTCCGGCAATGGTTTTCTGTTTGAAGTAGCCGAGAGAAATATAGCCCCAGATATCGCGATTGAAGTCGATCAGGATAGTATTGAGCCGGGCTATGGCATCGAACAGTTCTGCAATATAGTCGTGTGGTTCAATTTGAGTGGTATAGGGATTCCACTCCAGGCCCAGGCCTGTAATGAACATTTCTGCATTGTTTGCCCAGTCCACGGTTGGGTAAGCGGACAGGTGCGCGTTGTAATTGCCAACGGCACCGTTAATTTTTGCCATCAACGATACCTGCCGAATCTGCGTGAGTTGTCGCGTTATCCGGTAGACAACATTGGCGATCTCCTTGCCAATCGTAGTTGGGGAGGCAGTCTGTCCATGGGTGCGAGCCAGCATGGGGACATCGGCATAACGGTGGGCTAATTCGCTCAGTTGATGCACAATCTGGCCAACCTGTGGCAGCAGGATTTGATCGCGACCTTCTTTCAACATCAGCGCATGGGCGATGTTGTTGATATCCTCGGACGTACAGGCAAAGTGGACAAATTCTGATACCGCCAGTAACTCCGGATTTACAGCGATAGATTCCTTGATAAAGTATTCAACCGCTTTTACATCATGGTTGGTGGTTCGCTCTATCTCTTTGATTCTTTTAGCATTCTGCTCATCAAAATTTTCCACCAACTGATTCAGTACGTCGTTGGCACTATCTGAAAATGGCGGAATTTCCTTCAGGTCCGGATGGGAAGCCAGCTGTTGTAACCAGCGAACCTCCACGGTCACACGGTATTTGATTAAACCAAATTCACTGAATGCCACCTGCAGTGGCTCAGTTTTGCTGCTGTAGCGACCATCAATAGGGGAGATGGCAGTAAGTTCGGAAAGGTTCATGAGATTATCTTGTGTCCGGATCAGGAAATCCGCAAATTTTACCCGATATGGTTGGGGTTTTCAGGGAAAGTTACTGCGCGCTTTAAAGTTGGGTGTGCAGGGTATGAAGTTGACTGAGGAGTTGTTTGCGACTGAATATCAAGTGATAGCGTTTGCCGCCCAGTTGATGCCACAGAATGGCTGCTCTGATGCCGGCAAAAAGCAGGCAGCGTATGCGTTGAGCAATAGAGTCCTGTTGCAGGTATCCCGCATAACCATTTACCTGAATGCGGTAGCGAAATGTACTGATACTGTCCTGATAGATCTGCGCCAGGTTTGCAATGACGTTGGTATGGCTAACTGAAGAGAAGTGCGTTGCCTGGCGATCAGCCTGTTCCAGCCGCTCTCCGATCATGTTGATCATGGTTTTATTGTTCAACAGTTTTCTGGATAGGTGGATGACGCCCACTGCGTAACGTAGCGTGTCGGACTGCTTGGCGGTCGTCTGTAATGTCAGTAGCTCCTGCAGGGTTTCCATGCCCAGCTGAAGGTTATCCACTGAACCGAATACCTGTTCGGTGCTTTCCGGGTTTTGCTGAAACAGGCTCTCGATACAGACTTGAAAACGATCTGCGGGGATTGCCCCGGTTTTTGCCAAGGTTTCGACGAGCTGGCAAGCCTGAAATACGCCACTGAGTGCAATAATCTGATCTTTTGTAGGTTTCTTTAGCAGCATAACGACTCAGTCGAGTTCCATGTGTGATTGATTACCCCACCACCCAGGCAAATCTCTCCATCGTAAAACACGACGGATTGTCCGGGAGTAACGGCCCGTTGTCGCTCATCAAACAGGACCTGATAGCCATCGTCATTCTTCGTGACAGTACACCCCTGATCAGCTTGTCGGTAACGAACTTTGGCTTTGCATCGGAATTCATTGTGAGCGGGTAGTCCGTTGATCCAATGGACCTCAGTAGTGCTCAAACTGTCGCTGTACAAAAGCGGGTGTTCCGCCCCCTGGGCCACAATAAGTATGTTTCTGGGAAGGTCTTTGCCCACCACGTACCAGGGGTCATCTGTGGCACCTCGAAGACCGCCAATGCCCAACCCCTGACGCTGCCCCAGTGTATGGTACATCAAGCCCTGATGGATACCGATAACAATGCCCTCCGGATCTTCGATATCGCCGGGTTGTGCCGGTATGTACTGTTCGAGAAAATCCTTGAAACGACGTTCGCCGATAAAACAGATGCCGGTGGAGTCCCGTTTCTTTGCTGTAGCAAGACCATATTGTTCCGCAAGAGCCCGCACAGCCGGCTTTTCAAGTTCACCGAGGGGAAACAGCGATTGACAAAAAGCGGCTTCATCAACAGCGTGCAGGAAATAGCTCTGATCTTTGTTGTTGTCCAGCCCTTTTAGTAGAAAGGTTTGCCCATTGCTGTCAAGACGCCTTGCGTAGTGGCCGGTGGCGATAGCCTCGGCGCCAAGAATGAGGGCGTAGTCAAGAAATGTCTTGAACTTGATTTCGCGGTTACATAGGACATCGGGATTTGGTGTGCGACCGGCTTTGTACTCGGCCAGAAAGTACTCAAAAACGTTGTCCCAGTATTCTGCAGCGAAATTGGCAGTATGAAGATGGATGCCCAGTGAATCTGCAACGGCTTGGGCGTCATTGAGATCCTGGCGGGCAGTACAGTAATCGGTGCCATCATCCTCATCCCAGTTCTTCATGAACAGACCTTCCACATCAAACCCCTGCTTTTGCAATAACAAAGCAGTGACAGAGGAGTCTACGCCGCCGGACATGCCGACAATGACTTTTTTGGGTAGGTTCATAGGGGAGCGGATTTTACCGGTGAGTTTTCAGTAAATCCAATGAATAGAAGATGCCTCTTCGGTAATCTTCGATTGCTTCGAGAACCATGGGGCTTCGCAGTTGTTGTCGTTTTTGTAGTATTTCTTCATAAGTCAGCCACATCGCTTCCTCAATATCCGGATCGATAACCCGTAGTGGATCTGATCGATCAGCGTCTGCCGCAAAAGCGAGACGGTAGTAAGTTATGTCGTTTGCGGGTGCCCGAAAGGTAGTAAAGCTGATGATAGCGGTGGGTACAACATGCCAGGTAGTTTCTTCCAAGGCCTCTCTGATGGCGGCTTCCATGGGTGTCTCTCCGGATTCAACATGTCCTGCGGGCTGGTTGTATAGCTCGATTCCATTGCGAATTTCCCTGACCATGAGAAAACGGCGCTTATGTTCAACAACGACAGCCACTGTCAGATGAATTTGATTCACCATTTTGACCTCTTTGGGCGAAACCGGTGGTGCTTTGTGTCAGATATATGAATGGTTTCCCAGCGATATTGCTCAGGTAGCAGGTTCCCGAGTGTCCAGCTCCCAATGGCAACCCTGATCAGTCTCAGTGTGGGAAAGCCGGTTGCCGCAGTCATCCTGCGTACCTGTCTGTTTTTACCTTCCGAAATTTGCAGTTCTATCCAACTGGTAGGCTGGTTCTGTCGTTGCCTTATGGGCGGATTTCGCGTCCAGAGCCGGGGTGGCTTGATCAGCTTGGCTGAGGCAGGCTGAGTGATGCCGTCCCTCAGCTTCACGCCCCGTATCAGTTGAGCTAATGCCGGTTGCGTTATTTCACCCTCGACCTGAGCCCAGTAGGTCTTTTTCAGTTTGTGTCTCGGGTTGCTGATGATTGCTTGTAATTTCCCATCATCTGTTAACAGGAGCAGACCTTCCGAGTCATGGTCCAACCGTCCAGCAGCATAAACGTTTGGTTGCTTCAGGTAATGCCCCAGGCCCGGGTGCCCGTCACAATCAGAGAACTGGCTCAAGACGCCATAGGGTTTATTGAAGAGCAGGAGATTGGCCATGGATTGGGTGCATGTTTTTTGGGACTAAAATGCCCTGAAGCTATGTAAATCAACTACAAGAGCACATGTGTTTGTGATAACATCTTATGCGTTTCTAAAGTTATACAACAATAAAACCAAGAATTATTTGTTTCAAACCCGACAATAACGCACTAGTAACCTACCCAACATATGGAGCCAACAATGGGATATCAGCACATCCAGATACCAACTGATGGTGAAAAAATTACAGTCAATTCCGATTATTCTCTCAATGTTCCCAGCAACCCCATTATTCCGTTCATCGAAGGTGACGGTATCGGTGTAGATATCTCGCCAGTGATGATCAAGGTTGTCGATGCTGCCGTTGAAAAAGCCTACGCAGGGAGCAAGAAAATTTCCTGGATGGAAGTTTATTGCGGCGAGAAAGCTGCAGAAATTTATGATGGCGACTGGTTTCCCGCCGAGACGCTGGATGCCATCAGAGAGTTTAGTGTTTCAATCAAAGGGCCATTGACAACGCCGGTGGGTGGAGGCTTTCGCTCATTGAACGTGGCTCTGCGCCAGGAGCTCGACTTGTATGTCTGTCAGCGCCCGGTTCGCTGGTTCCAGGGTGTTCCTTCACCGGTCAAAAAACCAGGTGAAGTGGACATGTGTATCTTCCGTGAAAACTCGGAAGATATTTATGCTGGTATTGAGTGGCGTGCAGGCACTGAT
Source organism: uncultured Porticoccus sp. (assembly GCF_963975625.1). NCBI lineage: Bacteria > Pseudomonadati > Pseudomonadota > Gammaproteobacteria > Cellvibrionales > Porticoccaceae > Porticoccus > uncultured Porticoccus sp. The sequence goes on along the minus strand of NZ_CAXBHS010000002.1, from coordinate 196,677 downwards.
GAAGCCAAAAAAGTCATTAATTTCCTCCGCAATGAAATGGGCGTGACCAAAATCCGCTTTCCGGAAAATTGTGGTATCGGTGTTAAACCTGTTTCAGAGCAGGGCACCAAGCGCCTGGTCAGTAAAGCCATTCAATATGCGATCGATCAGGATAAATCCTCTGTCACCCTGGTTCACAAGGGTAATATCATGAAATTCACCGAAGGTGCCTTTTGTGATTGGGGCCTTGAAGTGGCCAGAGATGAATTTGGTGCGAAACCTCTGGATGGCGGGCCCTGGCAGGTCATGAAGAACCCGAACACTGGTAAGGAAATTGTTATCAAGGAAGTGATTGCAGATGCGATGTTGCAACAGGTTCTTTTGCGTCCGGCTGAATATGATGTCATTGCCACACTTAATTTGAATGGTGACTATCTATCCGACGCGCTTGCTGCTCAGGTGGGCGGTATCGGTATAGCCCCGGGGGCCAACCTCTCTGATAATATTGCGATTTTTGAGGCTACCCATGGTACTGCACCCAAATACGCTGGCCAGGATAAGGTTAACCCCGGCTCACTGATTCTCTCTGCCGAAATGATGCTTCGGCACATGGGCTGGAATGAAGCCGCTGATTTGATAATCAAAGGGATCGAGGGTGCGATTTCCGAGAAAAAGGTCACATACGACTTTGAGCGTCTCATGGATGGCGCCACCTTGTTGTCGTCATCCCAATTTGGCGATGCGCTGATTGCCAGAATGTAAGCTTTGTTATTAAAAACCCCCGTCTCAGGAATGAGACGGGGGTTTTTTTATGACCGGGGAGGCACTAATTATTTCCATTTTCGATGTATTCACCGGATTCAGGTTCTGTCGGGGTAACCTCTGTGTCGTTGATCAAAGGCATAATATTGGAAGCATGCAGGCCTTTTTGGCCCTCGGCGAGATCAAATGACACTTCTTGGCCGGCTTTTAGGGTTTTATAGCCTTCCATGTTGATAGCTGAGTAGTGGGCAAAGACATCACTCACGCCATCTGACGACAGAATAAACCCGTAGCCTTTAGCATTGTTAAACCACTTGACTGTTCCTGACGGCATACTCAACCTCTCATCGGGTTTTCTATTATAAGCGTGGCTGTTTTACAGCCGTAGGTTATAACCCTGTCAATTCAATAGTATTTTTAGTGTTTATTTTTTGCTCAAGGGCGTTTTCTATAATGAAAAACTAATCAAGTCAAGTCTTCCATAATCGCAAAAAATCGACATAAACTTATTCTTAACACTAGAATAGGGCCGCAAATAGCGTATTAATATGTAAGATAGAAGCTGTTGATTCCGACAAGATTTATGAAAATGAGCTTAAAGATTTACTTTGGTGAAAAAGACGATGAGCAACAGGAGTGGCAACACAATACCGCTGCTGTTGTCGAAGCAGCATCACCTGAACTCAAACGCCCGAAGAGATACAAGGTGGTTCTGTTTAATGATGATTATACTCCGATGGAGTTTGTTGTAGGGTTGCTCGAAATCTTCTTTGGTATGAACCGTGAGGCGGCGACGCGGGTAATGCTGAAGGTCCATTTGGACGGCAAGGCCGTATGTGGTGTATACACAAAGGATGTTGCAGAAACCAAAGTCGCACAAGTGAATGATTATGCCAGGAAGAATGAACATCCATTACTTTGCGAAGTAGAACCCTCGGAAGATGATGATCTCTAAAGTAGAGTTTAAAGGTATCGATATATGTTAAGCAGAGAGCTTGAGCTCAGTCTGAATAAGGCCTTTAAAGGGGCCCGTCACAAACGCCATGAATTCATGACGGTAGAACATCTACTGCTCGCGTTGCTGGACAACGAGTCAGCACTCAAGGTGTTGAGAGCCTGTGGCGTTGACATCAATGTACTTCGCCACGACCTGGATGAGTTTATTGAGTCTACAACACCGATAATCCCCGATGAGCTTGATGAAAGAGACACGCAGCCAACACTCGGTTTTCAACGTGTTCTTCAGCGCGCCGTGTTTCATGTGCAATCCTCCGGTAAAAGTGAGGTGCAGGGCGATAATGTACTGGTTGCGTTATTCAGCGAGCAGGAAAGTCAGGCCGTGTACTTCCTCCGTCTGCAAAATGTAGCCAGAATCGATGTGGTTAACTATCTCTCCCACGGGATATCCAAATACGCAGACCAGTCGGAGCAGCACGATGGTGAGTCTCCTCAGGAAGAAAGTACCGCGGATGCGGAAAACAACAGCAGTAGTCTGCTGGAGCAGTTCACCACTAATTTAAATGCTCAGGCCAGTAAAGGCTATATCGATCCCCTCGTGGGGCGTGTTGAGGAAGTAGAGCGTGTCTGCCAGGTGCTGGCTCGTCGCCGCAAGAATAATCCGCTACTGGTTGGTGAAGCCGGTGTCGGTAAAACGGCTATTGCTGAAGGCCTCGCCAAAATGATCGTCGAAGAGAAGGTGACAGATATACTGCGTAATAGCGTTGTCTATGCCCTTGATCTTGGGGATTTGCTAGCCGGGACCAAATACCGTGGTGACTTTGAGAAGCGTTTCAAAGGTGTGCTTGCCGAACTTCGTGAGAAAGAGGGTGCAATTCTCTTTATCGATGAAATTCATACTATTATCGGTGCTGGCGCCGCTTCCGGTGGTGTTATGGATGCCTCAAATCTGTTAAAGCCACTTTTGACCTCCGGAAAAATCCGTTGTATCGGTTCTACTACATTTCAGGAATATCGCGGCATTTTTGAAAAAGACAGGGCTCTGTCTCGTCGCTTCCAGAAAATTGATGTGTCTGAACCCACTGTTGAAGAGACTGTGGGTATTCTCAAGGGGCTCAAATCCCGTTTTGAAGAGCATCACAAACTGAAGTTTACCCAGGCTGCGCTGAAAGCCGCAGCAGAACTGTCTGCACGACACATTAATGATCGTTTTTTGCCAGACAAGGCAATAGACATTATTGATGAAGCAGGTGCCTATCAGCAGTTACAGCCGCCTTCGAAACGAAAAAAAGTCGTCGGTGTTGGTGATGTTGAGGCGATTGTCGCGAAGATGGCAAGAATTCCACCAAAAAGTGTCTCTGCCTCTGACAAAGAGCAGCTGAAGGGCCTCACAGACAAGCTGAAAATGGTAGTTTTTGGCCAGGACGAAGCGATTACTGCACTTTCTACGTCGATCAAGCTGGCCCGTGCAGGTCTTCGGGAAGGTGAAAAGCCGATTGGTTCTTTCCTGTTTTCCGGGCCGACTGGGGTGGGTAAAACCGAGGTGTCGCGGCAACTGGCTGAAGTGCTGGGTATCGAATTGCTGCGTTTTGACATGTCGGAGTATATGGAGCGGCATACCGTCTCCAGGCTGATAGGTGCCCCCCCAGGCTATGTGGGTTTTGACCAGGGCGGGCTGTTAACGGATGCTGTGACTAAAAATCCTCATGCTGTTGTTTTGCTTGATGAAATTGAGAAGGCTCACCCGGAGGTTTTCAATCTTTTATTACAAGTGATGGACCACGGAACGCTAACAGATAACAATGGGCGAAAGGCCGACTTCAGAAATATCATTCTGATTATGACGACCAATGCCGGTGCCGAAGAGATGAGTCGCAGTTCTATTGGTTTTACCACTCAGGACCATACAACGGATGGCATGGCCGCGATTACCAAACTGTTTACGCCGGAGTTCAGGAATCGGCTTGATGCAATTATTCAATTCAAGTCGCTGGACAGCAGCGTGATCCATACCGTGGTTGACAAGTTCCTCAGCCAGTTGCAGCAACAACTGGATGACAAGCGCGTATTGCTCGAGGTCGATGACGAGGCGAGAGACTGGTTAGCTAAACGTGGCTATGATGAGAAAATGGGTGCTCGCCCCATGGCTCGTTTGATACAGGAAAAAATCAAGAAGCCACTGGCAGAAGAAGTGTTGTTCGGCAATTTATCTTCCGGAGGTGTTGTACACGTTTCTGTGTCCGAAGACGGTGAGTTACTGGTTGAGACAGAGGTTGAAGAGGCTTGATTATGATGTCAAAAGGGTCGAATTAACGAGCGCGATAGGTGATTCGACCCTTGCTCAAGTCATAGGGTGTGAGTTCGACCTTGACCTTGTCTCCGGTAAGGATGCGTATGTAATTTTTGCGCATTTTTCCGGAAATATGAGCCGTAACAATGTGGCCATTCTCCAGTTTCACGCGGAAAGTTGTATTGGGAAGCGTGTCTACCACTTCACCTTCCATCTCAATATGATCTTCTTTCGACATGCTGCCTGTATTCTCCGCGAACGGTTTCTTCTGGAAGTGGCGCATTCTGCCTGAAAATCGGGTAATGTCAATTCATTGGTGCCCATTCACCATCTCTGAGCAACTCCAACGGTTGATATCTGTCCTTGTAAGCCATTTTCGGACTCTCCTTTATCCAGTATCCCAAGTAAAGGTAGGGAAATCCCAGCTCTCTTGCCAACATGAGCTCTGCCAAAATCGAGAAAGTGCCAAGGCTACGCTTCGACAACCTTGGTGAGTAGTAAGTGTAGATCGCGGATAGGCCGTCATTGAGAATGTCCACAAGACCTGCCGCGACCAGCTCACCTTTTAAGCGAATCTCCACCATGGCGCTATAGTCATGAATATTACTGATGAAGTCACGATATTGACCAATGGTCGGCGGATACATATCTCCATCGGCATGGCGGCTGTTGAGGTACTGCTGGTAAAGAGGGTAGTGTTCGCTTTCGTTGACCATACGGGTCAGCCAAATACTGAGATCAGCATTCTGCTTACGGCACCGACGCTGTTGGCGGTTGGGTTTGAATTGCCCTACCGGAATCCTTGCAGGAATACAGGCATTACAATGCTTGCAGCGTGGAGCATAGATATATCGTCCACTGCGACGAAAACCCAGGCCGGAAAAGTAACTGTAGAGATTTTGGTCAACTTTAAGGCCGGGATCGACAAACGCTGTTGTCGCTTGTTGATTTTGAAGATAACTACAGGCATGTGGCTCAGTCAGGAAAAGTCTGATGGCCTTGACGTCTGGCGAAATATCCCTGGACATAATAATACTGCTTAACTTGGTGAGTGTTGTCTTGTCAGTTTAAACCCACATGGCAGGTATGCCAAAAATTCCCATCGAAAGGTTTGTCCTTCAATACTTGCAGTTGATCGAGGAAGGCTGCCCGCGGAATGCTTGTTGCACCCATCGAACACAGGTGATCGTTACTGATCTGGCAATCGATCAAAGAAGCCCCTCCCTGACGGCACATCATTTCAGCTAATGTCACAAGGGCCATTTTGGACGTATCCTTAATCAGGCTGAACATCGACTCACCGCAAAACACACGTCCTATCAAAACGCCATATAGTCCGCCGACAAGTATGTTGTTTTGCCAGATTTCGATCGAATGGGCATGACCTTCTCGATGAAGCGTATTATAGGCGTGCTTCATTTCGTGGGTAATCCAGGTCCCCCCGAGACTGTTAGACCTGAGGGCGGCACAGAGTTCGATAACTGACGAAAAAGCCGTGTTAGTGCGTACTTGGTAGTTACTGCGTTTTATCGACTTTTTTAATGATCGTGAAATGTGTATCTGCTCCGGGTAAATAATTGCCCGGGGATTGGGTGACCACCACAATATGGGTTGCCCATGCTCGTACCAGGGGAAAATGCCCTGACGATAGGCGGACAAAAGGGTGGTTGTTGTAAGGTTCCCGCCAATAGCCAGTAGCCCCGCTGGTTCTTTCAAAGCCTTTTCAGGATTTGGAAAAACCGGGTTCTTGTGATCAAGCGGGGTTAACTTTTCTTGCATTATCAAGCTAACGCATCAAGATATTTTTCGGCATCCAGCGCCGCCATGCAACCAGAACCGGCAGAGGTGACAGCCTGACGATACACATGATCGGCAACATCGCCCGCGGCAAAGACACCATCTATGCTGGTGGCTGTGGCATTTCCAGCGCTACCTCCATGAACAATGATATAGCCATTTTTCATCTCGAGTTGGTCTGTAAATATATCCGTATTCGGTTTGTGGCCAATGGCAATAAAGACACCCGATAATGCAATGTTTGTAGCCTTGCCATCAAGCGTGCTCACAGCGCGCAACCCGGTAACCCCGGTGTCATCGCCCAGCACTTCGTCCAAGGTGTGATTCCAAAGGAGTGTGATGTTACCGTTGTTGGCGCGATCAAAGAGCTTATCCTGTAATATTTTTTCGGAGCGCAAGGTCTCTCGCCGATGAATCAGCGTGACCTCACTGCAGATATTTGACAGGTAAAGCGCTTCCTCGACGGCTGTATTTCCCCCGCCGATAACAGCGACTTTTTGTCTACGGTAGAAAAAGCCGTCACAGGTGGCACAGGCGCTTACGCCTTTGCCCATGAACGCTTCCTCCGATGGCAATCCTAGGTACTGTGCGGAAGCACCTGTGGCAATAATCAGTGCATCGCAACTGAAGGTTTGGCTGCCTTTTAGCAAAAACGGGCGCTGTTTCAGGTCAACATGCTCAATATGATCAAAGATGATGCGTGTATCAAAGCGTTCAGCGTGAGCCTGCATTCGCATCATCAAGTCAGGCCCCTGCACACCCTCGGCATCGCCAGGCCAGTTATCCACATCCGTGGTCGTAGTCAGCTGGCCCCCTTGCTGGATGCCGGTAATAATGACCGGGTTGAGATTCGCGCGGGCAGCATAGACAGCAGCAGTATAACCGGCGGGTCCGGAGCCGAGGATGATGAGTTTATGGTGTTGTACAGCCGACATATATTAAGGTTTCCTGCAGAATTGGATTTCAGTTAGGCCCAAAGAGCCGTTGGCTATCATAAAGAATGGAACACGGCATACAAAATAGCATTTCTCTATGGGTGAAATATACCGGGCTTATGCGGTCTCGCGCCGCTGGTATTTCAACTTGCTGCCATTACAATAGCGAACAGCAATGAAAAACCTGGATGGCCCAGTTGAGTAGAGAGAAGCAGCAATCAAAAACCCGTGATTCTAATGGTGAGCAGCCGTCCTCCAGGGGTCAGCTCATTCTGAGAGAGGGTGCGCTGATTGGCTGGCTGGCTGTCTGTGCATATCTGTTGCTGGCGTTTATCAGTTATACCCCGAGCGATCCAGGCTGGTCTCATACCGGCGTTGAGAACAGGGTCGAAAATGCCGCGGGCCCGATGGGTGCCTGGTTGGCAGATGTGTTTTTTTCCCTGTTTGGCTACATTTCCTATCTTTTTCCGATTTTGTTGGCCGTGCGGGCGTGGGGTGTGTTCCGTGCCTATCGTCAGCAGCGGGGTGGTTTTGACGGGGTTGTCTTTGCATTGCGTATTCTGGGGCTGATTCTCGTCATGTCCTGTGCCACCTCGCTCGTTGCCCTGCACTACGGCAGTGTGCCAACTTCGCTGCCCTTTGGGGTCGGCGGTATACTGGGAGCATCCGTTTCTGCTGCAGCGTCTACAGCCTTCAGCTTTGTCGGCAGTACATTAATCCTCTTGGCAATATTTCTATTCGGTCTTACGGTATTTACGGACTTGTCATGGATGGCATTAATTGATGGTGCGGGACGACTTACCCTGCGAGGACTTGAGTTGGTGCGTCACAGCATTGCCGATTACAGGGCTCGCCGGGAAGAAGCCCGGTATGCGGAAGTCGCCCAATCTCACCGGCGCGAGGTAAAAGCCAAAAGGGCGGCAAAAGAAGCAACGCGCATTCCGCCCACTATTCAGACACCGGTAAAGCAGGAATCGGTTAGTGTCCGCGTGCAAAAAGAGCGGCAGAGCCCGCTTTTTGACGAGCCAGTCAGTGGCAGCTTACCCCCTATCAATTTGCTGGATAAAGTGGATAAAAGCGGTGATAAGGGCTATTCGAGAGAATCCCTTGAAGCGATGTCCCGACAACTGGAGGTGAAGCTCCAGGATTTTGGTATCAGTGCTGAAGTGGTTGAAGTATTGCCGGGGCCGGTAGTCACCCGTTTTGAGCTGCAGCCTGCAGCTGGCGTAAAAGCTAGCAGAATCAGTAATTTGGCAAGAGATTTAGCTCGTTCTCTGGCGGTTGTCAGCGTCAGGGTTGTAGAGGTGATTCCCGGTAAATCGGTAGTTGGCATAGAGATACCCAACGAGCACCGTGAAATTGTCCGCCTTGCAGAGGTGTTGTCTTCGGAAACCTACGAACACGCCAAATCCCCGCTAACACTGGCTTTGGGAAATGATATTTCAGGATTTCCTGTGGTCGCCGACCTGGGGAAAATGCCTCATCTGCTGGTGGCGGGTACCACAGGCTCAGGGAAATCGGTTGGCATTAATGTGATGTTGCTGAGCCTTCTCTACAAGGCTGGCCCGGAAGATGTGCGGTTGATTCTGGTAGATCCAAAAATGTTGGAGCTATCGGTTTACGAGGGGATCCCCCATTTGCTGACGCCCGTGATCACTGATATGAAGGATGCTGCCAGCGGTCTGCGCTGGTGCGTCGGAGAGATGGAACGCCGCTATAAATTGATGTCTGCCATGGGTGTGCGGAATCTGGCCGGGTTTAACCGAAAGGTCGCTGACGCCGCTGCAGCAGGAAAATCCATTCCTGACCCATTGTGGCGCCCCGATGATAATGCCAGTTTGTTTTCAGAAGAGGGTGGTCAGATGCCGCCGAATCTCGAAAAGCTGCCCTATATCGTAGTGGTCATTGACGAATTTGCCGACATGATGATGATTGTCGGCAAGAAAGTGGAACAGTTGATCGCCCGTATCGCGCAAAAGGCGAGGGCAGCAGGGATTCACTTGATTCTTGCCACACAACGTCCATCAGTCGATGTAATAACAGGGCTGATCAAGGCCAATATACCGACTCGTATAGCATTCCAGGTCTCTTCCAAAATTGATTCAAGAACTATCCTCGACCAGGGTGGCGCAGAACAGCTACTGGGGCACGGGGATATGTTATATCTACCTCCAGGCACCAGCGTGCCAATTCGGGTACATGGTGCTTTCGTAGACGACCATGAAGTCCATAAAGTGGTTGCAGACTGGAAGCGCAGGGGAGAACCCCAGTACCTTGATGACATTACGGATGAAGGAGCGACCAGCTCAATTCTGGTCCCCGGATTTTCTTCAGAAGGTGGCGATACAGATAGCGATGGCGAATCTGACCCTCTGTATGACGAGGCGGTAGCTATCGTTCTGAAAACACGCAAGGCGTCCATCTCATCCGTGCAGAGAAAATTACGTATTGGCTATAATCGCGCTGCACGATTGATAGAACAAATGGAAGTCTCTGGTGTGGTGAGTGAAATGGGGACCAACGGTAATCGGGAGGTCCTGGCACCCGGGGCGGGAAGAGACTAGTGGACATCATCGATGAGGCTGGCACAGTTGAATAGAGTTTGGCAGTCGTTTCTCCTGCTTTTCATGCTGTCGATCAGCACTACGCTCTTTGCTGAAGACACAGCAGGGGCCGCGCAAAAATTGCGTGCAAAGCTGATTGATCTGAATACGCTGGATACAGCGTTTGTACAGACCGTTTATGCCACTGAAGGGGATCTCCTGCAGCAAACATCAGGCCACCTTCAGGCTGCCAGACCAGGTCAGGTGCGCTGGGAAACGGCGCCCCCCATGGAGCAATTGATTGTTTCAGATGGCACAACGCTTTGGCTGTTTGATCCCGATCTTGAGCAGGTGACTGTTCGATCTTTTAGTAATGATCTTGGCAGAACACCGGCTGTCCTTTTTATTGGTGATCTGACTGCGCTTGAACAGATTTATCAGGTGTCTTTGGAGCACGGTCAGCTGTCAGTTTTCACCTTGATTCCACTAACGGATGACAATCTCTATGAAAAGCTGACGCTCAGTTTTGCTGGCAAGAAACCCACTGGCATGAAACTCTGGGATGGCCTGGGCCAACGCACTGAAATCGAGTTCTCTAATACCGAATTAAATTGCCCGCTATCCCCCGAGTTGTTCACGTTTATACCACCGGAGGGGGTTGATATTCTCCGCGATGACTAGTGACCTGTTCGCACAGAATATCGCCCAGCCACTGGCAGCCCGAATGCGCCCGCGTTCGCTGGAGGAGTTTGCCGGGCAAGCGCATTTGATAGGTGAAGGGCGGTCTCTTCGTGAGGCAATTCAATGTGGCCAACTCCATTCAATGGTCTTTTGGGGCCCTCCAGGAGTGGGTAAAACCACACTGGCACGCCTGGTGGCCAACTCTGTGGATGCACACCTGGAAGCGGTCTCTGCTGTTTTGGTAGGGGTGAAAGAGATCAGGGCTGCGATTGCCCAGGCCCAGGCGATTCGCGATCAGCAATCGCGCCGGACGATCCTTTTTGTTGACGAAGTACACCGTTTCAATAAATCGCAACAGGATGCTTTTTTACCTTATGTGGAAGATGGCACTGTCGTGCTGATTGGTGCAACCACGGAAAACCCATCTTTTGAGCTGAACAATGCATTGCTTTCGCGTTGCCGGGTATACGTTTTGCGCAGTCTTGATACTGTGCAGCTGACACGCATCATTCAACATGCCCTGAGTGATACTGAAAGAGGCCTGGGCGCTGGAAAGTTCGATATTGTGGAGGATGCCGTTCAGTTACTGGTGGCTGCGGCGGATGGCGATGCCAGAAAAGCCCTGAATCTGCTGGAGATTGCCAGTGATCTCGCAAACGACGGACAGATCACTCGGGAAACGGTAGAAGAAGTATTGCTGGGTGATACCCGTCGCTACGACAAGGGCGGGGAATACTTTTATGATCAGATTTCCGCACTACACAAGGCGGTGAGAGGCTCATCACCGGATGCTGCGCTCTATTGGTATACACGCATGCTGGATGGCGGCTGTGACCCTCTTTACATCGCCCGCCGTGTGGTAAGGATGGCCAGTGAGGATATTGGCAATGCTGATCCGCGAGCTTTGAGTATTGCCCTTGATGCCTGGCAAACCCAGGAGCGTTTGGGTAGTCCCGAGGGTGAGTTGACTATTGCCCAGGCTGTTCTCTATCTTGCGGCAGCCCCCAAGAGCAATGCTGTTTATCAGGCCTTTAATCAGGCCAAAGATGATGTGCGCAGCATGCCAAGCCATGATGTTCCCCTGCATTTGCGAAATGCACCCACTGCACTGATGAAATCCCTTGATTATGGCGCAGAGTATCGTTATTCGCACAATGAGCCAGGGGCCTACTCACCCGGAGAAAATTATTTTCCCGAGGCGCTCAAAAACAAACAGTATTACTTCCCTTCAGATCGGGGGCTAGAAAAACAGATCGCCGAAAAACTGCGCCATCTCCGTACTCTTGATGAAGAGAGCACGGTCAAACGTTATCAGGGGGATCATTAATGCAATGGCTGGTAGTTGCGGCTGGCGGCGCACTGGGGGCAATGGCTCGCTTTGGTATAAATTCGCTGATGTTCCCGCTGCTCGGCAATCGTTTTCCCCTTGGCACTTTGCTCGTGAATGTGGCAGGTTCTGTATTAATGGGTGTTTTTTACGTGCTCATCATAGAGCGTGGCATACTGCCCGCCGCGTTAAGGGATCTGTTGATGGTGGGTTTTATTGGCGCATTCACGACATTTTCAGCCTTCTCGCTTGATACGCTTGCTTTGTGGCAAAATGGCCACCTTGCGCTCGCTGGTACCTATGTTTTTCTGAGTATCGTCTTATGCTTGGCTGGAACCCTGGTTGCCATTGTGCTGACTCGTTTGCTTTAGGACTTTCCCTCCCCATGCTGGATCCCAAATACGTTCGTTCTCAACCGGAAACTGTGGCCGCTGCACTGGCAGTAAAGGGTTTCACTCTGGATGTCGAAAAACTCAATCAACTGGGGTCACTGCGTCGTGACCTTCTGGAAAAAGCCCAATCACTGCAGGCCGAAAGAAATGCCTACGCAAAAACCATGGGCAAGGCGATTGGCGAAGCCAAGGCACGAGGCGAAGATATTGCACCTCTTAAAGAGAAGGGCGAGGCGTTAAAAATTGCTGCCTTGAAAGCTGACGATGCGCTTGACGCTGTTCAGGATCAACTGGATGATTATTTGCGCAATGTGCCCAATATTCCCGATCAGGAAGTGCCGTCAGGCAGCTCAGAGGAAGACAATGTAGAGATTCGTCGCTGGGGCCAACCCAGAACTTTTGATTTTGACGTGCGGGACCATGTGGATCTTGGTGAACGTTGTGGTCTACTCGATTTTGAAACAGCCACCAAGATCACCGGTTCCCGTTTCTCCGTTATGCGCGGGGATATTGCCCGGTTACACCGTGCACTGATCCAGTTCATGCTGGACACACATACTCTTGAGCACGGCTACCAGGAAATCAATGTGCCGTATATCGTCAACAGCGAGTCCTTGTTTGGTACTGGCCAGTTGCCAAAATTTGAAGAAGACCTCTTTAAGTTAACCGACGATCGCGACCTTTATCTGATCCCCACGGCCGAAGTTCCTGTGACCAATGTCTTTCGCGACACGATTCTCGATGCGGCTCAATTGCCGGTAAAATTTGCCTGTCACAGCCCCTGTTTTCGCAGTGAAGCTGGCAGCTACGGCAAGGATACGCGTGGCATGATACGACAGCATCAATTTGAAAAAGTGGAGCTGGTTCAGTTTGTCCACCCGGAAAAATCCACTGAAACACTGGAACAGTTGACCGGCCATGCAGAACAGGTCTTGCAAAAGCTGGAGCTTCCATACCGAACCATTATCCTCTGTGGTGGCGACCTGGGTTTTTCAGCCGCCCGAACCTATGATATCGAGGTGTGGCTGCCATCTCAGCAGCGTTACCGGGAAATTTCATCCTGTAGTAACTTTCGTGATTTTCAAGCCCGCCGGATGCAGGCCCGCTGGCGCAATCCGGAGACCGGCAAACCAGAATTGCTGCATACCCTGAACGGCTCTGCACTGGCTGTGGGCCGTACGCTGTTGGCTGTGATGGAAAATTACCAGCAGTCAGATGGCACTATCATCATTCCCCAGATATTGCGGCCCTATATGGGTGGTCAGACCAGTATTGGCTGATTGGGCGTCTTAGAGCCAGAGTTTAACCATGGACCTGTTACCGTTATTTCATAATCTCCGCGATAGGCGCTGTGTCATGGTTGGTGGCGGCGAAATAGCCCTGCGAAAGCTCCGTCAGCTAATTGCTGTTGGTGCTGCTATTGAGGTGATTGCACCAGAGATTAATTCATCCATTCAAAAACTGGCCCGTGAATCTGGCCTGACACTTGTAAACCGTGAGTTTGAGGATGCTGACCTCAATGGAGCGGTCCTGGTGGTTGCAGCCACGAATGACACAGCGGTTAACAGGCGTGTCTCAGAGCTCGCCCAGACCAAGAACATTCCTGTCAACGTGGTAGACAGCCCTGAACTGTGTAGCGTCATTTTTCCCTCTATTGTTGACCGGTCACCAGTACAAATTGCCATCAGCAGTGCCGGTACTGCACCAGTGTTAGCGAGAATGCTTCGTACCCGGCTGGAATCATCAATCCCGTCTGGTTATGGCAAGCTTGCTGCATTGGCGGGAAAATATCGTGATCTGGTTAAGCGTAAAATAGCTGATGGTCTTTCTCGTAAAGCTTTCTGGGAAGATGTTTTTGAAGGTGACATTGCTGAATTGGTTTACGCAGAAAAACTGGATGAAGCCGAGAGTCGCATTCAGCAGAAATTAGCTAATCCCGCTTCGAAAAAACTCGGAGAGGTGTATCTGGTTGGAGGCGGGCCGGGCGATCCGGATCTTCTGACATTTCGAGCACTGCGCTTGATGCAGAAGGCAGATATCGTCCTTTATGACCGGTTGGTTTCAAAGGAAGTGTTGGCGCTGGTACGCCGTGATGCAGAGTTGGTCTACGTGGGAAAAACCGCTGGAGACCATCCGGTTACGCAGGATAATATCAATGAAAAGCTTGCTGAATATGCCCTGCAGGGCAAACGCGTTTTGCGCCTGAAGGGAGGTGACCCTTTTATTTTTGGCCGTGGTGGCGAAGAAATTTCACACCTGGCGGAATATGGAATTCCTTTTCAGGTTGTACCGGGTATAACAGCCGCCTCAGGTTGTGCCAGCTATGCGGGCATACCCCTGACCCACCGGGATTATGCACAGTCGGTGCGCTTCATAACAGGCCACCTGAAAGACAATTCACTGGATTTGAACTGGCAGGATCTTGTTTCACCCAACCAGACCCTGGTGTTTTATATGGGGCTCAGTGGACTGGAAAGTATTTGCCGAGAGCTGATTCGACGCGGAAAGGCTGCCGGGACACCGGCAGCTCTGATAGAGAAGGGCACAACTGCCAATCAACGGGTCTTTATTGGCGACTTAAAAACTTTGCCAGATAAAGTTCGTGAAGCCAATGCCAAGGCCCCCACCTTGATCATTGTGGGGGATGTGGTCAAACTTCACGAAAAATTGTCTTGGTTTAAGCAATAAACCTGAAATTGAGGAGAAATCATGGCTGACCATGATGTTGACCTGTTTGTGATTGGTGCTGGATCTGGCGGAGTGCGAACAGCACGTATGTGCGCTCAGCAGGGGCTGCGAGTCGTGGTAGCCGAATCCCAGTATCTTGGTGGGACCTGTGTCAATGTCGGCTGTGTTCCCAAAAAACTTTTTGTATATGCATCGTCGTTCCGCGAGGAGTTTCGTACTGCCAAGGGCTTCGGTTGGCATGTGGGTGAGTCAAATTTCGATTGGCCCACCCTTCGGGATAATAAAAATCGTGAAATCCAGCGGCTCAATGATATTTACGGTAATTTACTTGATAAGGCCGGTGTGGAGCTGGTTGAGGGTTGGGCCAAAATCCTCGGACCAGACAGTGTTGAAGTAAATGACCAGGTATACCGGTGCAAAAAAATATTGATTGCCACGGGGGGTACACCCTTTGTGCCGGACTTTCCCGGTAAAGAATACGCCATTACATCCAACGAAGCTTTTTATCTGGATAGCCTCCCGGACCGCATAGTGATCGTGGGTGGCGGCTATATCGCCATTGAATTTGCCGGGATATTCAATGGGCTCGGTGTTGATACTCACTTGTTGTACCGGGGTGACCTGTTTCTTCGTGGTTTCGATCAGGATGTGCGTGAAGTGCTAAAGGAGGAGGTTGAAAAACAAGGTGTTACGCTTCATTTCTCGACTGATATCGAGAATATTGAAAAATTGGATAACGGTCTTTTCAGAGCAGTCCTCAATAAAGGTGACAGCATTGAAGCAGGCCTTGTGATGTATGCGACAGGCCGCCGCCCAAACATTGACGGACTTGGCCTTGAGAATACAAGCATTGAAACCCGCTCCAATGGTGCGATCATTGTAGATGATTATTTCCAAACGGCAGAACCATCAATCTATGCCATTGGTGATGTCATTGGTCGAGTTGAATTAACGCCCGTCGCCATTAACGAGGGTATGGCACTGACTAAAACTCTTGTCACCGGTGTCCCCACGACGATTGATTATACAAATATCCCCACAGCCGTATTCAGTCAACCCAATACGGCATCTGTCGGATTGACGGAAGAGCAGGCCAGAGGGCAATACGGCGATAACATACGCATTTATCGTAGTAGATTCAGAGCGATGAAAGAGACACTGGGAGGCGGAGACGGGAAAGTCTTTATGAAGCTGATAGTTGTCAATGACAACGACAGGGTAGTTGGTTGTCACATGGTGGGTGAGGGTGCCGGTGAAATCATCCAGGGAATCGCGATTGCTGTAAAAATGGGTGCTACCAAAGCAGATTTTGATGCCACGATAGGTATCCATCCCACAGCGGCTGAAGAATTTGTGACCATGCGTGATGCCAGCTAGTTAGAAAAAGCGGGGGTTCTTAGCTACTTGAATCAGCTTTCCATTATTGTTTTTTCCAATAGAATCACTTTTATACAGAGGAATAAGGAAAGTGATCAAGGCTCAGTTGTGGAAAACTCGGGGTAACCATCTTTTTCGCAGTACACTCTCATCCTTGGTGGTTGGAACTACCTTTAAGCTCTGGTTTGAATATGACACTAGAGTTTCGGCTAGATGGGTCTCCTCCATGCCTGCCAACTACCAGTGCGACAGACAACAACAGACCGGCTCATAGATCCAAACGTTAGCCGTTCCAGCCATAGCCGTTTCTAAAGTCAAAAACATCATCTATCATTCAACCCTTACCAAAGGAGGGTGATAAATGCTCAGCTATGGAAAACTCGGTGTAACTATCTTTTTTGCACTTACACTTTCATCGCTCGTTGTTGGCACTACCTTCAAGCTCTGGTTTGAATACGATCTCAGAGCTCTTGACCGACAACTCGAAGCTGAAACCATCGCCATGCAAAAAGAAATGGAATATCGCGCTCTCATTGCCAAAGGCGAACGCGCTGCACGTCAACAAGAGCTCAACCAAGCCCGATTACAGTCAGAAGCTGATCGCAGGCAACAACAGGCCATCAACGCCCAGAAACAGCGAACTTGCACGTTTTGGCGTGCGGAGTATGCCAAAACCCGCAAAACCCACGACAAGTTAATGATGAATGCTGCCTGTAAGTAAGAAACACCCCTTTTTACCCAAAACGGGACAAAAGGAACTACTTTCCTGTTCAACCGCTTTTCTCTTGCCGCTTCAGTACTCTCACACGCAGGTGAAAGGCCGGGGCGCTAGCCCCGTCGGGGCCGCTGTAAACGGCTTCATCTCTTTTCCCGGTGTTCTATGTGAGTGAGTCTATCTTTTTCATGGCATCGATTGCGCCACGGGGAAGGGAGGTTGTTTCTGATTTTGGTTCTTCAGTTTTTTGGCTGTCTTTTGCTGTCTTTCCTACCATTGCCTGGTATGGGTAACCGTTATTGAACGCCACGCCGCCTACGGGCTTCCAGCCCTTGTTCAATAGGGATGACACTTCCTTTTCCAGCTCGACAAACCCTTTTTTTGCAGTTACTACCTTGTATATGAACATCTGATCTTCCTTTATCCTCAATAGTTAGGGATTTAACGCTGTCTGTGCCGATAAGTACTAATCTGCTGCCAGTTCCCCCGGTGTTTTATTATAATATTGTGGCAACCGCAACACCTAGTCATGCCACTGTTCGGGGTTAAGGATGTTTCGATTGCCGAACCGGCACAGACTGCCAATGTGGCAGGGCTGATTTCACTGCACAAGGCTGCTTTGGCCCTATAAGCCTGGCTTAGCGGGTTTTCTGTCCGATTCATATATGCGCATAATGTATAACAATATCAATAGGTTATGCGTTTTGGTGGGGATGCGGTGAGTGGCGAGCAGGGCTTGCCCTCCGCCACACCGCACCCACCAACCCAAGCGCGATCTGTCGAGCGAAGCAATGCGAGCGAGCAGATAAGCGCTGTTAGCCTTTGCCGGGATATTCTGGTGCCCCGTATTACGCCCATGATGGGAGCAACTCCCGGCCCTTTTCGCTGATTACCACCGCGAAGCGGCTCCGACTTGGTTAAGAACCCCTTAGCGTGCACTGGTCGGCCATGCTCAGCTGCTGCCGGTTTTACGCCGTTAAACTTACTTGAGCAGGTATCTGATCTCTTTCGGTTGGTCAGTGTTTTATTGCAGGGATGAGGTTAGGCCGGGCGAGGGGGGGGTAAGCTTGTCGGGTTATCCCGCATAGTCTTCATCGATAATAACTATGTATTGTGGGCCAACGTCGAAGAGCAAAGCTACAACTGCACCATCTCCGTACAGATCAACTTCTTTTTTCGCTTCACGATGTGTTTGATACTTGTGAGCAAGTCGTGGTATCGCGCCCCACAATCTGCCTTCTATGTCATCGACTCGCTTAACTTCATGCAAGAACTCGTCTGATGCTGGCAGGTGGCATACGAACCCCAAAAATTTTGTATTCTTCGGTAGCCCAAACTCTTCGATAACCTGTTGTACTTTCGGGTCTTTATCCTTGTTCTTTTTCATCCATTCCTTCGCCTATCGGTTTTGTTGGCCCATCTCTGTACGTCCAGCCTTTGGTGTTGAATATCTCGCCCATGCCGTCAGCGATACAGAAGCTATCAATCAGTTCAATGACAATGGCTTTCTTGCGCCTCGGTAACTGCTGTGCCCGGTCAAACGATGCTTGAAGTACGCCATCCACCCCAACCTTGTTGGCATCCATCAGTAAGGTGTCTGCTGAGCACTCTAGGGCACCCATCAGCTTGTACAGCGTCGATAACTTTGGATCACCCGTGTCGTTCTCCAATTTAGACATATGGGTGATCTTCAGGTCTGCTAGTTTTGCCAGCTCGGCCTGGGTTAACCCTTTATCCCTTCTAAGCCTTCTTAAATTCTCTCCAAAGGACATATCTATCATCTCAAGTTGCTCTTCAGGCATAGATCAACCCCATAAATTTTAACCGTAGGCTTGATATTACCTTATAGGGGATATTAAAGTTGCCCTGTGGAGGGCTTGACAGGTTTTGGCGGGAGGAAAGGAACGGGTTAGTAATACGTTCCTTTTGTCCCATTTTGGGTACAAATCGAGGGGTAGACGGATTCTGTGATTGACTGGGTTTCGGCATTCTTGCCATGCGTTCATCCCCCGCTAAATGCGGGGCATGTTTGCAAGATTACGCCTGGCGGTGAGGTGGAGTGGTCTGCACCTTGTCGCATGGTCGTCGAAGGCTCTTTCGAGAAGAATGTCACTGTTAAAAGCCATGGTTCAGACGGCAACGGCAATGCAACTCATCTATTTTTCAGCGGTAATCCGTCAAAATTCCTTCAGGGTCATAACATCTTTGGTTCCGATGACCTGGTGGCGCTCATGGTTGATACCTACGATTCTGTTTGCCGATATTTGGAACTGATCCCCGCACTGACCGATTTCAACCAGGTAAGGGCAGGGGACTACCGTTTGACTCGCCTAGATATCAACAATTCCTTTGAGCTCGATTCACGGTCTGATGTGCTCGCCTGGCTCCGAGCTGCCGAGTACAAATCCAAGACCAGGCACGGGCGGCCATCGTCGAAGGGTGGTTCGCTTTATTATGGAAAAGGCTCCAAACGTTGGGAGCTGGTGGCTTATTGCAAAGCTGAGGAGGTGCAAGTCCCTAAACACCGTTTACCGGATTCATTGCTAGACACGCCGTTGATCCCATGGGTCGACAATAAATTGCGCATTGAACTACGACTTAAATCTAAAGAACTCGACGAACTTAACTTATCTAAGGCCTATAGCTGGCTGCCTCGTACTGCGATGACTACGTACTTTGACTATTTAAAGAGGCTCAATATGAATGACCAAATTGCACTTAGCACCGAAGAGTTGATGAACCTGCCTCAGCGGCTGCGCTCCACCTATGTCCTTTGGAAGGATGGCCACGATTTGCGCTCAAACATGGCCAAAAACACCTATTACCGACACCGTAAAGAGCTGATGGAATATGGGATTAATATCGATTTACGCCAAGATTCCATGGACCGCTCTAATGTGGTGCCTCTGGTTCGCATTCTCGAAGCGGTACCGGCTCAGATTCCTGCTTGGGCCTTCGATCGTGGTCTGGTGCATCCATCAGCATCTAAAATGCCACTGAGGGCCGTGTCATGAGTCTTTCATTGGTTGCCCAGGACAAAACCGGCCTTGGTCGTGCTTCTGACGAGGTTGAACAGGTATTGTCCGAACTGGATGCGCTTCATGCCATTATTGATGAATGGTCTCAGCTTGAGTCTGTCCGTGCCATGCTGCACGAACCCCTTAATTTATCTTCAACGTTTGCACTGATTGCTGAGCGCTTTGAGGAGGTTGATTCGTTGGCTCGCCGTGTCCTACGTCCCGAGTAATCGTTTCAACATCACCTCAGATATCCGCGAAGCCCGCTATATGGCGCGCATGTCGGTGGCTGACGCAATTACCCTTTGTGACATCAGCCCGCGCACCTGGTACCGCTGGCAGGCTGAGAGAGCACCGCGCTGGGCTGTCAGACTGATCCTCTCGCAATGTGGCCACCTGGATCATCTGGGCTGGAAGAACTGGGAGATCCGCGGCGGCCGGTTGTACTTCAACGAGCTGTCCTGGCGGCATTGGTGGGAACCCAAACACCTGGTCATGCCATTGTTTGGGGTTAAGGATATTTCGATTGTCGAGACTGACAATCTGTCAGGGCTGATTTCACTGCATAAGGCGACACTGGCGCTTTAAGCCTGGCTTAGCGGGTTTTATGGTCATTTTATATGTGCGCATAATGTATAACAATATCAATAAGTTAGATGGTTTGCTGGGGATGCGGTGAGTGGCGAGCAGGCTTGCCCTCCGCCACACCGCACCCACCAACCCAAGCGCGATCTGTCGAGCGAAGCAATGCGAGCGAGCAGATAAGCGCGTTTACCTTCCCTGCGGCGATCTAATGTTCAAATCCCTTGTGTTGTCCTTCGGGCTCTTCTGTACTGATTACCGCCGCGTAAGCGGCTCACGGCCCATCTAAGGCCGCTTAACGTGCAATGGTTGGCCGTGCTCTGCTACTTCCGGTTTTACGCCGTTTAACCTCTCTGGGTCTTCACCTGGTGTGGCGGTCCTAGTAACACCGCCACTTAGTCCGATGGGTCGGACTTTCCATGCAAATCAGGGTGATTTTATGCTCTTGTTGATTTGCTCCATACGGGGCACTCTAATGCCCTGTGTCACTCCCATGATGGGACTTTTTGACATGTGGGCTAAGCTGGATATTCGGGTTCTGTTTCTACCTCAATCTTCAGCTTCTAGACCGTCCATAATTGGCTTCGTTGCCCCGTCTCGATAGGTCCAGCCTTTGGTGTTAAAAATTTCGCTCATCCCATCGGCAATACAAAAACTGTCAATCAGCTCAATGACAATGGCTTTTTTGCGCTTGGGTAGCTGTTGCGCTCGATCAAACGATGCTTGAAGAACTCCATCCACTCCAACCTTGTTTGCATCCATCAGCAAAGTGTCCGCTGAGCACTCCAGGGCACCCATTAGCTTGTAGAGTGTCGATAGCTTTGGATCACCGGTATCGTTCTCTAGCTTTGACATATGGGTGATCTTCATATCTGCGAGTTTTCCCAGTTCTGCCTGAGTTAACCCTTTATCCCTTCTAAGCCTTCTTAAATTCTCTCCAAAGGACATATCTATCATCTCAAGTTCTTCTGTGAGCATATTTTAATTCCAATATTTACCTTGTGGAGTTGATAATACCCTATAGGGTAGATTAAAGTTATGTCACAAAGGGATTGACAGGTTTTTGGAAGAGGGCAGTTTGTGTCCTTATTACATACAAACTAACTCCGGACATCCGGAATTTATGGGAAGGATTTAAACCGTTTTGACGTGGTTCATTGATAAGCTTAACGTCCACCAAGATCACCAAAGGCTTTTGCCTTTGGTGGGTGAACAGATGGTGATCCGTGTTGAGCTTTCTACTGGTGAACCAATTAGTGAATCACCCAATTTCAAGTTAGTTGAAGGTTCACATTCCACAAAGCTGACCGTTCGCTGTGATGGGTCCAGGGTCAAAGTTACTGGTAATCCCAGCCGATTCCATCGTATTGATAATCTCTTTGGCCTCCAGACCATTGATGATTGCATAAACGTCTACAATCAGGTTCTCGCTTCTTTTGACCTTCCCCCATTCACTAAATGCACCGAAGTTAAATACCGCCAGGGCGAGGAGGGCGGCAAGGTCCAACTGGTAACGGACGGTGCTTTTATCGATCATATCGACTGGACTCGCAATCATTCTGTGCCACCCGGAACGGAAAATGCCTTTCTTCGCGGCATCTCCAGTCAGTCCCTTGGTAGAGGGAAAACGGCTTATCTTTACCCTAATGGTAAAACAGTCGATTGGTATCAAAACTCAAAGTGGCTTTATAAAAAGCTCTACAACAAAGCTGCTGATATGCTCGACAAGCGCGCTGTAAATACCCGAAAAGCCACCGAGGAGGATAAACGATATTACAATCAACTCATTGAATTTTGTAAGGAAGTAGGACTTATTAGAGAAGAGCATTCATTTAAACAACCCTGGCTTGAACGCCACAATTTACGCCTATATGGCAGGCTCAACGAAGCCGATTTTTTGCCTCATCTAACTGACATCGAAAACATATTTAAGAGGCTCGATGATATGACACACACAACTTATGAAATGATTTCTGAGCAATTGCTCTCTCGCAATATTGTGAATAGTACCCAATCTGCAAATTCTACCCAGGCCGTTGCTTTCAAGTGGCTGCATGGTCAGCCGATAGTTCGGAATAGTCAGTACTACATACACCGATCCCGTTTGCTTCGGATCGGTATCGATATCTCCATTCCTTATGATGTGACGCGCGTGCCTCCCACCGTTCGATCTACTCAGGTTATTGAGGTCAAATCCGTCAAGCCGCCTTCTTGGTACCGGATGCCCATAACACGCCATCAACTTCATTTGGTGGCTTAGCAGAGTGCTGATTTATGAGTCTTGAATTGATTGCCCAGGGCAAAACCGGCCTTGGTCGTTCCTCTGACGAGGTTGAGCAGGTATTGTCTGAGCTGGACGTTCTTCATGCCATTCTCGATGAATGGTCCCAGCTTGAGTCTGTCCGGGCCATGCTGAACGAACCCCTTAATTTATCCTCAACATTTGCGCTGATTGCTGAGCGCTTTGAGGCTGTTGATTCGTTGGCTCGTCGTGTCCTACGTCCCGAGTAATCGTCTCAATCTCACCTCAGACATCCGCGAAGCCCGCTATATGGCACGCATGTCGGTGGCCGACGCAATTACCCTTTGTGACATCAGCCCGCGCACCTGGTACCGCTGGCAGGCTGAGAGAGCACCGCGCTGGGCTGTCAGACTGATCCTCTCGCAATGTGGCCACCTGGATCATCTGGGCTGGAAGAACTGGGAGATCCGCGGCGGCCGGTTGTACTTCAACGAGCTGTCCTGGCGGCATTGGTGGGAACCCAAACACCTGGTCATGCCATTGTTTGGGGTTAAGGATATTTCGATTGTCGAGACTGACAATCTGTCAGGGCTGATTTCACTGCATAAGGCGACACTGGCGCTTTAAGCCTGGCTTAGCGGGTTTTATGGTCATTTTATATGTGCGCATAATGTATATTATGTTAAATATAATAATTGGACAGATGCTTGGTCCCTTTTCTTTTGGTTGTTGGGGAATAACCTGCCCGGAATACGTCTGATTAAATGGAATCTCTGCTGATGTTCTGGCAAAATTTCCGCAGCTTGTTTTTTGGCAAGTCTAACCACTAACCGTATTTTTCCCTTCTCTTCTCGCGATTCGTTATACAGGTGAAATGATGTCGTTCAATAGCTTTCCTGACCCCAAATTGATTGCTCAATTATCTGCAAAGATGCTGATTGAAATTGGTGCAATCAATTTTCGGCCAGATGATCCCTTTCAGTTAACGTCAGGAAAAATTAGCCCTGTATATATTGATTGCAGAAAAATTATTTCATTTCCCCGAGTTAGATCGACATTGATGGATTTCGGTGCCTCGACGATTCTCCGCAATATAGGCTTTGAATCTATTGATGGCATTGCTGGCGGTGAGACCGCTGGAATTCCTTTTGCAGCCTGGCTTGCAGAGCGTTTGTCTCTACCTATGCAGTATGTTCGTAAAAAACCTAAGGGTTTTGGCCGCGATGCGCAGATTGAAGGTGATTTAAAGGAAGGTTCGAGAGTTCTATTGGTTGAAGATCTGACCACGGACGGTGGCAGCAAGATCAAATTTTGCCAGGCTTTGCGCGATGCTGGTGCTACTGTTAGCGATACATTCGTTATCTTCTTTTATGACATATTTCCGGATACACGTAAAAACCTGAGTGAAATTGGTATCAATCTGCACCATTTAACTTCTTGGTGGGATGTGCTGGAGGTCTGCAAAAGTGAAAGCTTTATGGACACTAAGGCTATTGCAGAAATTGAGTCGTTTCTTCATGCCCCTGTTGAATGGTCAACTGCTCACGGAGGAACAGAGAGTTAATTAAAATAGTTCTATAACTATATGATTTTAAATAATTAACTTTTATAGGTTTTTAGAGGCCGTTCAAGCTGTAATCGTGAAAGTAGTCGATTTTACCTTGAAAGCCCAATAAGTAGAGAGCCAGTCGATCATCTGCATAGTGGGCAAATACCTTAAGCATCATTTTGTCGTCTTTGGCAAAGTCAGAGCGGTATTGACTGAAAATACCTGCAGCAATCAGTTTGCCATTTTTAAGGGTTACACCATTTTGGTTGTTGATAAAATCACGTCCTGACTGTTTTAACAGCGTTGTAACATTTTCTCCGGTGAAAGCTTGAGGTAACAAACCCGGGCAGGTCATATTGGCGCAGTTTAAGCCAAAATGAATTGTATGATCTTTCCATATCGGTCGAAGAATGTGATTTTCTATGTCATTGAGACTTATCGGGTTGTTGGCCACCTGAATGAGCGGTTTACTCAATAAGCTGTGTCCGTCCATTTTTTTACCGATATCCCTGATGCTTTTTATAGGGTAGTTTTCAGAAATAAGTTTGACGGTTAATGCATTATAGAGATTTAGCCAGTAGGCCTTTTGCTCGTCCCGACTGTAGTTTCGTGGGTCAATTTTTGCCAGATAGGCAATATAGCCCGACAGGCGTTTTTGTTCGTTTTTATCCACTGAGCCATACCGGAAACGATTCACCCCCTGCCCTGTGTTGACGACATGTGTACGGAGCAGCTCATCCCATTGCCGATGATTAACAGTGTCCGGGTTCGACTCATTGCTCTTTGCCCAGAACATTGGCGATTGCCCTGATTCTGCAGCGACTGCTGAAGATACGCCCAATAATCCTGTCATCAGTGCGATTATCAGTGGATGCTTTAGGTTCATCATTGCTACCCGTTTGAGTGATGGCGTTGCTATGGTGCTTTGATACCATGAAGATCCTTATCATACAATATACGTTTTCCTACCTGTGAATTGCATCTACATGAAACACTTGAATGCGTCTCAAATATTGGCCATAGATAAAAATCACATTTGGCATCCCTATTCGTCTTTTGTGGATCCTTCGCCGGTTTATCCTGTGGCCAGCGCCGAGGGTGTCAGACTATACCTGTCCGATGGACAAGTACTAATTGACGGCATGTCATCCTGGTGGAGCACAATCCATGGCTACAACCACCCTGCCCTCAATGCAGCTATAACCGCCCAGATCAGTAAAATGTCCCACGTAATGTTTGGTGGTATTACCCACGAGCCAGCAGCGAAGCTCGCGCAGACATTAGCCGAGATCACTCCGGCCGGACTGGAAAAGGTTTTTTTATCGGACTCGGGGTCTGTCAGTATAGAGGTAGGCATGAAAATGGCTCTCCAATATTGGCAGTCACGGGGAGAAAAAGAAAAATCGCGTTTCCTGAGCCTTAAACGTGGTTATCACGGTGATACCTTCGGCGCCATGTCCGTATGTGATCCAGTTACAGGTATGCACCATCTGTTTCGTGACGTTCTGACACCCCAGTTTTTTTCAGAATCCCCTCAGTGCGGCTTTGATGATGCCTGGAGTGAGGATTACATCCTCAGTTTCAAGCAAACTATCAGTGCTCATGCCGATGAAATCGCTGCCGTAATACTGGAGCCAGTGGTTCAGGGTGCGGGGGGCATGCGTTTTTATTCGCCGATATTTCTGAAGCGTGTTCGTGAATTGTGTGATCAGTATGATGTGTTGTTAATTATCGATGAAATAGCCACGGGTTTCGGTCGCACAGGAAAGCTTTTTGCCACTGAGTGGGCTGGGATCTCGCCGGATATCATGTGTCTGGGGAAAGCGCTGACGGGTGGCTACATGACGCTCGCTGCTACTTTGTGTACGGAGAAAGTCAGCAACGGTATTTGTCTTGGTGAAGCGGGCGTATTTATGCACGGTCCAACATTTATGGGTAACCCCCTGGCCTGTGCCGTGGCCAATGCGAGTATTGAATTACTGCTTTCCTCAGATTGGTCAACCCGTGTTATGAATATCGAGCAACAATTGATTGCAGAGCTGACACCTGCCAAGGATTATAGCCATGTGGAAGACGTGCGAGTGCTTGGGGGTATCGGTGTCATTGAGATGAAGAACCCGGTTAATCTGCCGATCATTCAGAAACAATTTGTCGATAAGGGTGTTTGGGTTCGACCTTTCGGGAAGCTCGTGTATGTCATGCCCCCTTACATTATCAGCAAAACCGATTTGTCATTCCTAACCAGTGCGTTGGTTGAGGTTTTGAAAGATGCTGCACACTGTGAGCGAGGGTGAGCACTAATACCTTTCAGGACAGAGAATGTAGGCCGACGGCACGGTTAAGTGTGGCCATAAATGGGACACTTACCGCTCTTGCTTTCTCTGCTCCTTCATTGAGCATGTTCTCTATGTGAGATGGGTTTTCGAGTAGTTCATAATAGCGTTGCCGTGGCTCTCGCAGCTCGGCTTCAATCAACTCAAACAGTTGCTTTTTGGCTTCCCCCCAGGCGATACCATTTTCAAATTCACGACGCATTGCGGCGGTTTGCTCGCTGCTGGCAAATGCCCGCCAGATTTGAAATACAGTGGAGGTGTCTGGGTCTTTGGGCTCGCCGGGTTCCAAAAGGTTGGTCTTGATTTTGTTGATGTGTTTCCTGAGCTGTTTTTCAGGCAGAAACAGGGGAATGGTATTGCCGTAGCTTTTACTCATTTTGCGACCATCCAGCCCTTGTAATACAGCAACATGGTCATCGATCACGGCTTCCGGCAAGGTGAAGTGCTCGCCGTACACATGGTTAAAACGTTGTGCGATATCCCGAGCCATCTCAATATGCTGAATTTGGTCCCGGCCCACCGGCACCCTGGTGGCGTTGAACATCAGGATATCGGCAGCCATGAGTACCGGATAGGAAAAAAGGCCCATGGTAATACCATAATCCTGGTCCTCCCCAGCATCCTGATTTTTTTGAACAGAATCCTTGTAGGCATGGGCCCGGTTCATTAGTCCCTTGGCGGCAACACAGCTCAGGAACCACATTAGCTGAGTAATTTCGGGAACGTCTGACTGTCGATAAAATACAACATTGTCAGTATTGAGACCCAGAGCCAACCATGTGGCAGCAATTTCTCTGCTCGACTGGTGGACCATGGCGGGATCCTGGCATTTAATCAGTGCATGATAATCCGCGAGAAAATAGTAAGCATTGATGTCAGGTTTCTGGCTGGCCTCAATGGCTGGACGGATCGCGCCCACGTAGTTGCCCAGATGCGGTGTTCCTGTGGTTGTAATACCCGTTAAAACAGTATTTTTTTCAACAGTTGAAGCTGGATGCTGACTCATGATTAGATTCTTTGGTCCGGTCTCGATTGTGGTCCACATCATACGGGTTTCAGGGGTTGAATAAAGCCTGTATTCAGGTCTCCTGAATCACCAGTGTTGATTGATGGTTATAGAACCCCCGTAGCACCCGGTATAAATTGAACGCATCATCTGCACCAGCCATCTCGCGGATAGAGTGCATCGCAAATGTAGGCACACCGACATCCAGTGTTTGAACACCAATCATTGCAGCAGTGATTGGTCCAATGGTGCTCCCGCAGCTTAAATCAGTCCGGTTAACAAACGTCTGCACTGCAACGCCCTCCTTTTCACAGAGGTGACGAAACATAGCGGCGCTGATGCTATTGGTGGCATAACGCTGGTTGGCATTCATCTTGATGACCGGCCCTTCGTTTAGGCGTGGTCCATGATTACTATCATGGCGATCCGCAAAGTTTGGGTGAATGCCGTGGGCATTATCTGCAGAGACCAGTAGTGACTGACGCATAACGCGGGTAAGCAACCCCGGATTCGGGTACAGACGCTGCAACACTGATTGCAGCATCGGGCCGTTTGCGCCGCAGGCTGAGATGCTGCCGACTTCTTCATGGTCGTTACAAATCAGCATACAGGTAGCTTGATCGCCAGCTTCCAGAAGCGCCTGAACACCGGTAAAACAACTCAACAAGTTATCCAGTCTGGCGCCGGAGATAAACTCATTATGCATACCGGTCAGGACCGGCTTCTGACAATCATAAAGGTACAGTTCATGATCGAGAATTCTGGCTTTTTCCGGTAACTCACCGGATGAGGAGAGTTCTTTTGCTAGGAACTCGAAGAAGTCTGTCACTGATTTATCCGGATCCCTGAACAACAGAGGTGGAATATCTGTTTGAGGGTTCACCTTGCGCTCATTGTTTGCATCCCGATCCAGATGTATGGCGAGGCTCGGGATGACTGCCACAGGTCTTTTCAGGTCGATCAGTACCTGGTCTAACGAGCCCTCACCATTATCGAACACCAGACGCCCGGCGATGCTGAGATCACGGTCAAACCAGGGATTGAGAAGCGCCCCACCATAAACTTCGACACCCAATTGAAAATAGCCCTGACGGTTCAGTTCCGGTTTTGGTTTTACTTTAAGGCAGGGACTGTCCGTATGGGCCCCCACCAGGCGTATTCCTGATTCAAGAGCAGATTGGTGCCCTGCGATAAAGGCGATAAGGGATGAGCCATTGCGAACGGTGTAATAGCGACCGCCGGGTTGTATGTCCCAGTCTGTTTCTTCTGGGAGCCGGGTAAATCCACCAATTTCCAGTATTTCACGCATGTTTTTAACGGCATGAAACGGTGTTGGGGACTGATAGATGAAATTCAGCAGCTGCTGGTTGTAATATTGCTTGTTCATTATTGACTAACTGCCAACCTCATTTTCTGTTTTTTCAAGCCTTGCTAACAGGCTGGATGTGTCCCATTGCCCGCCACCCATCAACTGGACTTCCCGATAAAATTCACTGATCAGTTTTGTGACGGGAAGGTCGCTACCATTAAGCCGGGCCTCTTCCAGCACTATAGCCAGATCCTTACACATCCAGTCCACTGCAAAACCGTGATTGTACTCACCAGCTAGCATGGTTTGATAGCGATTTTCCATTTGCCAGGATTGTGCCGCCCCCTTGGAGATAACCTCAATAACTTGGCTGGGGTCAAGACCTGCTTGACGAGCAAAAAACAGCCCTTCAGCAAGTGATTCAATAATACCCGCCACGCAAATCTGGTTCGCCATTTTACAAAGCTGTCCAGACCCGGCTGGGCCCATCAGAGACACCTTGCTGGCATAGTGCTTAATAATAGGCGTTACTCGCTGGAAATCTGCTTTCTCCCCACCGATCATCACTGTTAGGGAGCCTCGCTCAGCCCCCTGCTGTCCACCGGATACCGGGGCATCCAGATAAGCCATTTTGTGTCTGCTGGCCTCTTTGGCGAGCTCTCGACTGACTTTGGCCGATACGGTGGTGTGATCGACAAAGAGTGTCCCGCGAGAAGCCCCGCTAAAGCCACCCGAAGCCCCCAGTAGAACCTCTTGCAAAGATTCGTCACCACCGACGCAGGTGAAGACAATATCGGCTTTTTTGACTGCTGCTGCTGGGGTCGGTGCTGAAAAACCGGTGTACTGTTCAAGCCATTGAGCTGCCTTTTGTCGTGTGCGGTTATACACACAAACTGAAAAACCAGCCTTGCTTAAATGGCCCGCCATCGGGAACCCCATGACACCGAGACCAATGAAAGCAATATTTTTCATAAACGATGTCCCTGGTAGTAGTTAGCTATTAACAAGGATGGCGATCAGCAAGGCACCCAATAACAGTCGGTAGATGACAAAAGGCATCATCCCAATCCGGGTGATCCAGATAAGAAATACACGAATACAGAAGTAGGCTGCGATGCAAGAGAGTACTGCACCCAGAACAATATCACTCCATGGCACCTGTGGTAGCTGCATCAGTTGAGCACACTTATAACCACCACTGAGAATAATGACGGGAATTGCCATCAGGAAAGAAAAGCGGGCGGCCGACTCTCGTGTAAAACCCAGAGCCAGCGCAGCTGTCATGGTAATTCCTGATCTCGATGTCCCGGGAATAAGGGCCAGCGCCTGTGCCATCCCGATAAAAAGTGCTGAATGCCAGGTGATTTGATCAAGCGTTTTTACGCGGCGTCCCCAGAAATCAGACATACCCAGCAGCAAACCGAACAGGATGGTTGTTGCAGCAATCACTGCAATTGAGCGCAGTTGGCTTTCAATAAAATCACCCAGCAGCAGACCTGCCAGGCCAGCGGGAATAGTTGCGAGAATAAGCAGCCAGCCCAATCGGCTCTCAGGCGTGGCTTTGCCGCCAATCAAACTCTGGCACCAGTGCATTGCCACTTGCTGGACATCATGGCGAAAGTACCAGAGTACAGCGGTCAGGGAGCCGACATGAACGGCGACATCAAATGCCAACCCCTGGTCTGTCCAGCCCAGTATGGCTGAGGGCAAAATAAGATGCGCAGAGCTTGAAATGGGCAAAAATTCGGTCAGCCCCTGAATAATAGCCAGAAAAAAAACCTGTAAATTATCCACTTCTCTAGGTTCCTGTTCCGCTTATAGGGTTATTTGCACGTAGTCGTTTTCGTTTTTGCCAGGAAACTTTATCTCTGAGATAGAGCGGCTGCACTTCATCTATAGCCATTAGAGCACCTTTCTCAATTTGCGGCATGGCAATAGTCAGCACATCACGAGCATCGGGCAGTAGCGTCGAAGCCTCAATGGTGGAAAATAAATCGATCCGATCGGCGTAGTGCCAGCCATCACCAATCACCGCAAGAGGCAAATCGCTGTGGGGGAGTATTATTGTTTCAGGGGGAGAAAGGTTGTCGGGGGTCAGACGGGTTAAGCCGACACCATTCCATTCAAAGACCGACCAGTAAACTTCATCCATTCGGGCATCAAACATCGGTAAAAGCCGATAACTATCCTCTATAATTAATTTCCTACAGGCTGTATGAGCCAGGGTTTCCAGACTGGACACGGGCAATACAGGAATGTCACCACCAAGGGCCAGGCCCTGTACGACACTGAAGCCAATCCGAATGCCCGTAAATGAGCCGGGCCCCCGGGTAAATGCGAGTGCATCGAGTTCGCTTAACGTTATTTCTGCCTCTGACAGCAACTCATTTACCATTGGTAATAACAGACGGGTGTGCTCACGGCTGGCAAGCTGGAAACGACTGCTCACACTATTCCCTATCGACAGTGCTACAGAACATGCCTGAGTCGTCGTATCAATGGCCAAGACTTTTTTCACAACGAACAATTCCCCCCTGAATCGGGGGGAATTGTAACCTGTTTGCTTTGAAGAACGGAGTTAGATTGGGGGCGGTTCACACCGTCACGAATGAGCTGCTACTCCGGCGATGTATCCGGTTTATTACTGGCTGGCGGCGAGCTGGTGGGTACAGCTGTACTCTTCTTCGCTGTATGTGTTGCCCGTGTCGTCGTTTTTTTCGTTGGTCCCGAGGTGCTGGATCGTCTGGATTGGCCAACGGTGGTTTTTTTTGCGGCGGGCTTTCTAGCTGGCTTCTTCGCTTTGTTTGCGGTATTGGCCACCGGCTGCTTAGTTGTAGCCTTAGCCCTGGATGGTTTCTTTGCTGCTGTTGCTGTTGCCGAGGGGCGACCGGGGCTTCTCCTGGATTTTGTTGGGCTGGTTTTGGCCGTGCGAGCGGTTGATTTTACTGACGGTGCCTTGGTGGCTGCCGAGTTCTTCGGTGGGCGGCCGGGGCCGCGTGTGGAAACTGTTTTCGTGACAGCCTGCTTGCGGGAATTGATTTTTTGTTCAGCATTCTTGATGACAGCTGTAGCCTGCTTGTGCAGTCGTTTTTCAATGGCTTTGACTCGAGTCAAAGCATTCCTCTCGACTCTCTTGACCTGTCTGGCAATGGTGCTGGCGCGTTTTTTGAGCCAGGACTTTTTATAGCGAGCCACTGCCCTGTCTAGATCGTTAGCAGTTTTCTGCTCGAGTTTTTGTTCTGTTGCGATAATACGGGCTCGGGCTTTCTCTTCTGCTTCTGAGACTTGAGACAGAATTTTTGCTGCCCTGAGTTCGGCTTTTACCAGCGTATTTTTTGATATGAGACTGTTAAGTTTGCTGATATTTGTTTTGACATCCTGAGCACGCTTTTTAAGTGACGCCTCAGAGGCTTTAGTTGTCTTTCCAGTGACCCGGTTTTTCGCAGCGGTTAGCTTTTGTTTTGCGTCAGCAACTTTTTTCTTCTGTACATTGATTTCCCTCTCGGTCCGCTCCAGGGCGACAGCTGTTTTATTGACTACTGAAGATGTAGTTTTTCTAGCAGATACAGGTACAGTTTTTTTATCAGATGTTTTGGCTGTACGCTTTTGGGGAGCTTTGGCCATTGTGTTTCTCCTTGATATTGGAAGAGATACGTTTTTTACTGGGAACACAGAAGATGGTTAAAGTTTATTCAAAAAATAGAATATTTCCACTTTAAAACAGAGAAATTATTATTTTAATTTTAAAATGGGGTATTAATTGTAAAATTTAGTGGTTCAATAACAGGTTTTTTGCGGTCATTTCGGCGAGTGCATTGATAAATAACGGCGTATTATTGACGCAGGGGATGTAATGATACTTCTCTCCCCCCTGTTCAAAAAATAGTTCACGGTAACTTATATTCAGTTCTTCAAGGGTTTCGAGACAATCTGCAGTAAATGCGGGACTAACAACGTCCACCGACCTGATACCCTCCTCGATCCATTGCTTAAGTTTGTCATCGGTATAGGGCTGAAGCCATTTTTTTGGGCCAAACCTTGACTGATAGCTCATCGACCATTCAGAAGATGCAAGCCCAAGAGCACTGGCAATGGCATGAGCGGTTACCCGACAATGTTCGCCGTAGGGATCACCTTTATCGACGTAATCCTGAGGGATTCCATGAAAAGACATCAAAAGTTTTTCATTGCGTCCATGCTCAGCCCAATAGGCTTTAATCGTTTCGGCGATTGACTGAATATAGCCAATATCATCGTGAAAGGACTTTATGACCGTCATGTCTGGAACATTGCGGCTTCGCCGGATGATATGGGCCACCTGGTCGTAGATCGCTCCTGAAGTTGATCCCGAGTATTGGGGATACATGGGGAGGATTAAAAATTTCTCGATACCTTTTTCTTCGAGACGCTGGATGGTTTCATCCAGCGCTGGTTTTCCATAGGTCATGGCTTCCGCAACGACAGGCGCTTCCTCATCGTAACGGTCTGTTAATACCGCCTGTAAGTCGGCAACCTGGCGACCGCTGATGACCCGCAAAGGGGAGCCGTCCTCCCACCATATTTCGCGATAAGCATGGGCAACTCTTTTGGCGCGCAAGGGGATGATCAGCAGCCTGAGTAGAAACCACCAGATCAGTCTGGGAGCCTCAACCACTCGAGGATCAGATAGAAATGCCCTGAGGAAACGGGCTATTGAGGCAGGTGTCGGTTCATCCGGTGTGCCCAGATTAACCAGAATGACAGATGTTTTACTCATCGGACTCCAGACTTTTAACCGGCAAAAAAAATGGGCTCTTCCTGAGCCCATTCTGCATCAGATGCCGGCCTCAGGCTAGCGCTTCTTCAAGGCGTGCTTCAACTTCCGGGAGCTTCCCAACGCCGTTGACACAAGCGTAGGAAGGCGCTTTCTCAGGTTGAGTTCTGGCCAGATCCTTATAGAAACCAACCAGAGGCTGAGTCTGCTCGTGATAGACAGAAAGACGGTTGCGAACAGTGTCTTCCTTATCATCTTCACGCTGTACAAGTGGTTCACCGGTAATATCGTCCAGCCCCTCTTTTTGCGGCGGGTTATGTGCCACATGATAAACACGGCCAGATCCTTCATGAACACGCCGTCCACTCAGGCGCGAAACAATTTCTTCGTCTTCAACATGGATTTCAATGACTTTATCGATGGCCACACCTTCGTTTAACAAAGCCTCAGCCTGTGGGATTGTTCTAGGAAATCCGTCAAAAAGAAATCCGTTGACACAATCGGGCTCTTGAATGCGTTCTTTTACCAATGCGATGATCAGGTCATCGGAAACCAGCCCGCCAGAAGCCATAATATCTTTAGCTTTGAGACCAAGCTCCGAGCCCGCTTTTACTGCTGCCCGCAACAT
This sequence comes from uncultured Porticoccus sp., assembly GCF_963975625.1. Taxonomy (NCBI): domain Bacteria; kingdom Pseudomonadati; phylum Pseudomonadota; class Gammaproteobacteria; order Cellvibrionales; family Porticoccaceae; genus Porticoccus; species uncultured Porticoccus sp. The sequence continues at coordinate 162,815 of NZ_CAXBHS010000002.1, read as the reverse complement.
GTCGCCCGTGGATATTTGGGGGATCCCAAATTTTTCAGTTATGTATTTGGCCTGTGTACCCTTACCGGCACCCGGTGGGCCCAATAAAATAATTCGCATTCGTGATCTCCGATTATCTGGGGTTGAGTTTTTAGAGTGATTAGTCAATTACCCAAACTCGCAATTGAGGGCGCAAACATTACACAGAAACGACCATAACCACAAGCTAGACGGCGCTGTTACGGGTGTTTGGACACAACTGAAAACTTGGCTTCTGTCCATAAATCGTCGAGTTGCTCCATGGACATATCGACCATCGTTTTACCCCGATGATGCAAGCTTTGCTCGATGTGATTGATCCGCTGCTCAAATTTCGCCGATGACCTCCGAAGAGCGCTTTCAGCGTCAACTTTCAGGTGACGACAGAGGTTGACTACTGTAAACAACACATCGCCAAGCTCTTCTTCAATGGCGTCCGCTTCTCCCCCTGTGATTGCCTTATTGAGCTCATGGGTCTCTTCATGGACTTTATCCAGAACGCCCTGTATATCTGGCCAATCAAAACCGTGGCTGGCAGCTCTCTTTTGCAATTTTGTCGCGCGGGTCAAGGCAGGTAAACCCAGGGGAATATCGTCAAGGATCGATGCCTGGCCCTTGTCTCTTCTCTCGCCTTGCTTGATGGACTCCCAGTTATCTTTGATGGATTGCTCTTTGGGCTCTGCTCCTCCCGGTTGACGCTCACTGGTCAGCGTCCCTTCAGGGAAAACATGGGGATGGCGGGAAATGAGCTTTTTTACCAATAGTGAAACGACCTCCTCAAAATCGAACAGATTTCGTTCTTTCCCCAACTGGGAGTAGAAAATGACCTGGAACAGTAAATCACCTGACTCCTCTTTGAGCTGGCCGTAATCCCCATGTTCTATGGCATCAATGACCTCGTAGGCTTCCTCCAGTGTATAGGGGGCTAGAGTTTTAAAAGTCTGTTTCAGATCCCAGGGGCAGCCGGTTCCCGGTCTGCGAAGTCGCTCCATCAGATAACACAAATTGTCGATGGTATAAGTGGTATCTTCCATAGGTTAGCCCTCATCAATACGTTGCAAGCCAGTGACATTCGGAATTTGTCTCAATTTTGTCATGACATTACTCAACTCATTAATATTCATGACTTCCAGGGTCACTTCCATCCTGACGGAAACGCCCTTTCTGCCCTGATCGCTTCGTGAAGACATGGCCAGAATATTGAGCCCTGCTTTATCCAGAACCGCACTGATATCACGTAACAAGCCACTCCTGTCGTAGGATTCAACTGCAATTTTAACGGGATAAACCTTTTTCGGTTCACCGCCCCAACTGACCTCAATGACTCTTTCCGGTTCAACATTTTGCAGGCGAAGAATTTTTCCGCAATCCTTGCGATGCACTGAAACACCCCGGCTGTTGGTGATATAACCGACGATTTCGTCGCCAGGTACAGGCTTGCAGCAACCGGCAATGTGAGTCAGCAAGTTACCCACACCATAAATATAAATATCGGATTCCTGATAGCGACTGGCTTTTGGTGGGGTGATGAAAATAGGTTTTTCGGGCTTTTTATTCAAGTCAAGCATGGCCAGAATGGCATTCACAACCTGAGTGACACTGGTGTCTCCCGCTCCGATAGCGGCGTAGAGCCCAGTCTCTCCGTGCTTATTGAACTTTTCCGCAATCGATTCGAGATTGACTTGCTTGATATTTAATTGACGAAGCTCCCGATCCAGCATGGATTTGCCGGCCTGCGCATTTTTTTCATGGTCCTGTTTTCTGAACCATTGCTGTATCTTGGATCGAGCCTGGGCTGAGTGAATATAGCCCAATGCTGGCGACAACCAGTCACGACTGGGTGATTCCTGCCTACCCGTAAGAATGGTTACCTGATCGGCGGTTCGCAATGACGCATTCAATGGGACAATCCTGCCGTTTACTTTGGCGCCCCGGCAGCGATGGCCAATCGAGGTGTGAATGCGATAGGCAAAATCCAGTGGAGAGGATTCGGCCGGCAAATCGACCACATGTCCTTCGGGTGTAAACACGTATATCCGATCGGTTGTACTATCCCGATTAATCAGCTCTTTGACATGGTCTTCCTCGATTTCCTCGTGCCATTCCAGAACCTGCCTCAGCCAGGCGATTTTTTCTTCGTAGCGGCGGTTGGTGGTCCTGGTATCGGTACCTTTATAGCGCCAGTGAGAACAGACGCCCAATTCAGCTTCATCATCCATTTCATGGGTCCGAATCTGAATTTCCAGCACCTTGCCCCCCGGACCAATTACGGCTGTGTGCAGGGATCGATAGCCATTTTCCTTGGGGAAGGCAATATAATCATCGAACTCATTGGGAATATTGCGCCAATGTCCATGCACGATACCCAGTACGGTGTAACAGTCCGCTACCGCGGGCACCAGGACTCGCACTGCACGAATGTCATAAATTTGCGAAAAGCCAACATCCTTGCGCTGCATCTTTTTCCAGATGCTGTATATATGTTTTGCACGGCCAGCGATTTGTGCCTTTACGTCTGCTTTTTCCAGCTCCGAATGGAGCGTATCGATCATTTGGTTGATATAGTGTTGACGATCCATACGACGTTCATCGAGCAATCGTGCGATCTGTTTATACTCCTCTGGCTCCAGATAGCGAAACGCCAGATCTTCCAGCTCCCATTTGAGTTGGCCAATACCGAGTCTGTGCGCTAAGGGTGCATAAACGTCAAAAATCTCACGGGCAACGCGCTGACGTTTTTCATCGGTAGCTGTTTTCAGTGCCCGGATAGCACAGGTGCGCTCTGCAAGTTTGATCAAGGCCACACGTACGTCATCGATAATAGAAACCAGCATTTCACGGATTTTCGATGCTTGCTGAGTCGCCGTGTGACCAAACACGAGACCTTCGCTGTCAGCACGCATGGTGCTGATAACCGCCATTTTCAGAACGCTTTCAATGAGAGCAGCGATTGGGTCACCGAAGCGGTTTCTGACCGTTGCGACGGGAATGCGCCCTTCTCTTACAACCCGGTATAAAATGGCAGCAACCAAACTGGCGATATCATGAAGGTGGAGTTCAGTGAGAATTTCAGCCATTTCGAGGCCGGTTCTGAAGCTGCTGACAGTCGGTGTCCAGCGTTCACTGCCTGATTTTTCTTCTGCATCGCGCGCCAGTTCACAGGCGGCGATCAGGATATCCCTGGCACCTGCTTCAGCGAAGATTTTGTCTCTCAGGAGATCGTCGACCCAGCATTCTATTTTTACCGTCCCCTGCTCCTGAACGGGGTGATGGTTTCTGACCTGTACCATAAACAGCTCTCGTCTGAATTATTTGTATGCCAGGCCAGAAGGCGTCTTTAACTGGAGGAATAGCTGTCTTGACTAACGTTGACCTTTGCAGCAATTGTGCACGTTGTATGAGGTCATGCAACGGTGTCAGCCTGCCAAACTACAGTTTTTGATCTTCCTGATAAAGTCCCGATGAGAGATAGCGATCACCGCGATCGCAGATAATCGCCACGATGACTGCATGCTCTACTTCACGGGATAAACGCAGTGCAGAGGCCACAGCGCCGCCCGAGGAAACACCACAAAATATGCCCTCTTGCCGCGCAAGAGCCCGCATGTAGTCCTCTGCCTCCTGTTGTCCTATATCCATAACACGATCGACACGTGCGCTATCGAATATAGCCGGCAGATAGGCCTGTGGCCAACGCCGAATACCGGGAATACTCGCCCCTTCCTCAGGTTGCAATCCAACAACCTGAATCTCGGGGTTTTTTTCTTTGAGGTAGCGGGACACACCCATGATGGTGCCGGTAGTGCCCATGGAGCTAATGAAATGAGTAATCTTTCCGCCACTCTGCCGCCAGATTTCAGGGCCGGTATGCTCATAATGAGCCAGTGGGTTATCGCTGTTGGCAAATTGGTCCAGGACGATTCCCTTGCCCTGTTGCTCCATGGCTTTTGCAAGATCTCTGGCGCCTTCCATGCTCTGTTCACGGCTGACCAGGATAAGCTGCGCCCCATAAGCTTGCATGGCCGCCTTGCGCTCTTCAGTGCTATTCTCCGGCATGATCAGGGTCATCCGGTAACCTTTGATGGCTGCGGCCATGGCCAGTGCGATACCGGTATTGCCCGACGTTGCTTCGATAAGCGTATCGCCCGGTTTGATCTCCCCTCTCGCTTCGGCATGCTGGATCATGCTGATTGCAGGCCGGTCTTTTACCGACCCAGCAGGATTGTTGCCCTCCAGCTTTACCAGAATAACGTTACTGGTGTCTCCCGGAAGTCGTTGTAGCCTAACCAGCGGAGTTTCACCAATACAGGATTCAATGGTTGGATAGATCATCAGTTTTCCGGTAAAAGGAAGAATTCAATATTCACTAAACAGGCTGTTATTTTAGCCACCCATGATCTGCTTGTCTTGGCGGAACAGACTATAGATCAAGATTGTTTGTATATAAACGCCAGCCAAATTGTTATGTAGAGCGATTCACGCGAGAGCCTATGGCTATTGCGTCTGAGTGAGCACCACAAAGGCGACCGCAAAATCACGTTCATCAGATAAACTGAGCAACACATTGTTGGCGCCCAGTTTACACAGATATTTTTCGGCATTGCCAGTTAGCAGGATTGCGGGTGCGCCAGCGGGATCGTTGATAGTTTCCATGTCTTGCCAAGAGACCTTGCCAATACCCGTACCCAGGGCTTTGCTCAACGCCTCTTTGGCGGCGAAGCGTTTGGCAAGGTAGGCAGCCGGATTAGGCTTGCTATCGAACAGGTCAAGCTCGCGGGGACAAAGTATCCGCCTGGCAAATTCACGTCCGTGACGATTCAGTGCCTCACTGATTCTGGCCACCTGTACAATGTCTGTTCCTATGGCAACAATCACGAAGTTTTAGCCCCGCTGGTCTTTTGAAGGTTAAACAGTTCACGACTTCGCAGAGGTTTGTTCCCAAGATGTTCCTGAATGGCCAGCCGCATCAGTCGCTTGGCTGCTTTGGCGATGTCAAGGTCATGATAGTCACCGTTGCCGATAGCCAATAACGCTTCACCCCAAAATAGGTAAGGTGATGTTTTATCCTGTTCCGATGGTTGGCAGTGGGAAAACCCAGTAGATGGATCCAACCAGTACCACTGGTCCGGCAATACCGGATGACCGGAGACGATATCGGTATCGATCATTAACCCGTAGCCAGCCTCATCTAGCAAGTTGCGCTCGAAAAGCCGCAGAGCAGGTTCAATCGGTTCGCCATCGGCGAGACTTGTCATGATATTGAGATAGTGGTCAAACAGGTGCTGGTGAGGATCGTGCTCTACAAGTAGCCGTATCAGCAGTTCATTGAGATAAAAGCCGCTGTACAGACGTTCGCCAGAAAGCATCAGCGAACGCCCTGAGTGCTCTGCACTGACCAGGGTTTTCAGTTCTGCTTTTCCGCTCCATCCCACCAGTAGTGGTGTAAACGGGGCAAGTATCCGACTGCCATTTTTTGGCCGCCGGAATCCTCTGGCGACCACGCGCAGACGACCATAATGGCGGGAAAACAAGTCTACCAGCTGGCTGGTTTCCCGATAAGGTCGCGTATGGAGAACAAAAGCTGGCTCTGAGTCGACACGCAAATTGGTCATATCGCGATGATACAGGCTGTAGCAGTTCGTCGGATAGTATCACTGCCACTCTTCGACATATTGCCAATTCTAACGTTGATGGTGAATAACCCCGGTCCTGGAGTAGACCGGTTAATCGTCGTAGCCGAGGCTGCGCAGTGCCCGGTCGTCATCTGACCATCCACGACGCACTTTTACCCAAAGGTTGAGCATGACCTTTGATTCCAGCATACGCTCCATATCGAGGCGAGCCTGCTGGCCGATTTTTTTCAATCTACCGCCTTTTTCACCGATAATGATTTTCTTCTGGCCATCTCGCTCGACAAGAATCAGCGCACTGATATGACATATTTTTTCAGAGGGTTTGAATTCCTCAACCTCTACGGCCACCTCGTAGGGAAGCTCGGCTCCCAGCTGACGAGTGATCTTTTCCCGGATAATTTCAGCCACCATGTAGCGTTGACTGCGATCTGTAATCTGGTCGTCGGGGAAGAAATGAACACCCTCCGGAATATACTGAAGAATGGCACGTTCAAGTTGGGCTAGTTGCTGTCCCTGCAGGGCTGAAACCGGGATCAGTCGTGCTTTGGGAAAGCGCTCGGCTAACATTCGCAGATGAGGCAGCAGAACCGCTTTGTTCTCCAGTCTGTCCAGCTTGTTCAGGGCAATAATAACTGGTACGTTACTTTTCATTACCTCCTGCGCGACCTTTTCGTCAGCTTCCGTCCATATGGCACGATCGACAACGAAAACAATAACGTCAACGTCACGAATTGCACTTTCAGCAGCGCGATTCATGGACCGGTTGATCGCTTTGCTTTGATTGTCATGTAGTCCCGGAGTATCGACAAAAACGAGTTGCGCGTCACCTTCTGTCTTTATGCCAAGCATATTTTGTCGAGTCGTCTGCGGTTTGCGTGAGGTAATGCTTATTTTTTGACCCAATAAGTGGTTCAGTAATGTGGACTTTCCAACATTTGGTCGACCGACAATGGCCACGTATCCACACCGCTTGATAGATTCTATTTCAGTCACTTGATGAGTCCGGCTAATGCGTTTTCAGCTGCTTTTTTTTCGGCCGTACGGCGGCTACTGCCTTCGCCAAGGGCAGGAGTTTTCAGGCCATCAACCTTGCACTCTACCGTAAAGAACTGGCTGTGTGCTTCGCCGGTCACGGAAATCACTTCATAATTAGGCAATGGTCTCCCTTGAGCCTGCATAAATTCCTGTAAATGGGTTTTCGGGTCCCTGAGCGTATTTTCTGACAGGTTGGCAAGACGTCCGCTGAATAACTCCATGACGACTTTTTCGCAGGCAGCCATACCGCCGTCCAGATACACTGCTCCGATGATAGCTTCTACTGTATCTGCCAATATAGATGCCCGTCGGTGGCCGCCACTCTTCAGCTCGCCGGCACCCAGATTCAGACATTGACCTATCTCCAGCTCCTTGGCTATTTCGGTAAGTGTGGCACCTTTGACAAGATTGGCACGATAGCGACTCAAGTCACCTTCTTTGACCTGAGGAAGACGTTCGTAAACAGCATGACCAATAATAAAATTCAGCGCCGCATCGCCGAGAAACTCCAGACGTTCGTTGTTGACCGAACCATGGCTGCGATGGGTTAGGGCCAAATCGAACAGGCTGGTATCCCTGAATGGGTGATTAATACGATCGAGTAGCCGTTTTTTTGATTCTTTCACGCCCAAGTTCTGCAAGTGATCTGATTATCTGGCGCTGTCATAGGTATTTTCAAAGCGTACCACCACATCCAGATTTCCCATGAAATTAATTCTTTTTTCATAATTGAGGCTGACCGTTGTATGCGTCTGTTCACGCTTGATTTTGACCAGCTTTGTGTCGATATCGCGTACATTGTTGATATCAAAATGGGTTAAAAGCTTTCTGCGGACTTCGGTATCACTCATATTATGGATATTCTCATCCGCCAGTGAATCTATTGCTGCTTTGACAAAAGAGTTATCGAGATACAGTGGTCCTATTTTTAATGCTGCGGTAATAAAAAAACCCACTATCGCAAGCGACAGGAGGCCACCAAGCACCGTAATACCCTGTTGATTAGTATGTTTCATAGCATTGGCTCCAGGTGTCTACCTGTTGATATTAGTTGATTGTGCCGGCCCGGTCGAAGCTTGGCAGCTCGCCAAATGATTCCCAATGCATCCAGATTAATACGGCCTTGCCAACAATATTCTCTTCCGGTACCGGACCCCATACCCGGCTGTCACTACTATTGTCACGATTATCGCCCATCATGAAGTAATGATTTTCCGGAACAACCAGGGCATAGTTTCTACCCAGTGGTCCCGCCACTTTATTTTTTTGCACGGTATGAACGAGGCCATTCAGATTCTCAGTAATCAGCTCGAATCTTGAGTCTTCTGCAGCGTCGGGCAATAGTGTCTGCTCAGCCAATAAGCCATTTATATATAACATATTATTCCGTAATTGAATTTCATCCCCGGGAAGGCCAATGACTCTTTTGATGAAATAGCGGTCATCATCGGGTGGAAAAAAGACCATCACATCCCCTCGCTTTGGCTCATTAATCGGGACAACCTTGGTACCGATCACAGGCAGCCTGAGGCCATAGGTAAACTTGTTTACGAGGATGAAATCGCCAACTTTTAAAGTTGGTATCATTGATCCGGAAGGGATCTGGAACGGTTCAAAGAGAAATGAACGAAGCACAAAAACCAGCAGCAGGACGGGAAAAAATGAACCGCTGTATTCAATCCAGCCCGGAACTGGCTCATCCTCGCCGCGTTTTTTTGAGAGTACAAAACGATCAGAAAACCATATTACTCCGGAAATCATTACCAGAAACAATAAGATTAGCGGAAAATTAATATCCATTTACAAGTCTCAACTATCCGTTTTAAGTACAGCCAGGAATGCTTCCTGAGGGATTTCTACACTGCCCACCTGCTTCATCCGCTTTTTACCCTCTTTCTGTTTTTCCAGCAGTTTTTTCTTCCTGGTCATATCGCCACCATAACATTTTGCGGTGACATTTTTTCTCAGGGCTTTCACTGTGGTCCGGGCAATCACATGACCACCAACAGCTGCCTGAATAGCCACATCAAACATCTGGCGCGGAATCAACTCTTTCATTTTTTCTGTCAGTTGACGACCTTTGTACTGTGAGTGTTGGCGATGAATGATCGAGGCCAGAGCATCTACTTTTTCGCCATTAATCAGGACATCCAGTCTCACCAGAGGAGCCGTCTGGAAACGTGTAAATGCGTAGTCCAGTGATGCAAATCCCCGACTGACCGATTTTAGGCGGTCGAAGAAATCCATGACAACTTCACTCATGGGCAGTTCATAGGTTAGTGATACCTGACTAGTGGTAAACACCATGCTTTTTTGAGTACCACGTTTTTGCTCGCAAAGTGTAATGACGTTGCCCAGATAATCCTTTGGAACGAGAATACTCGCTTCACAAAGAGGTTCCCGCATTTCTTCTATACTGGCCGGATCTGGAAGGTCGGAGGGGTTTGAGATGTGCAAGATTGCACCATCTGTTTTTATTATTTCATAAACAACCGTGGGTGCAGTCGTAATGAGGTCGAGATTGTATTCCCGTTCGAGGCGTTCTTGAATGATCTCCATATGCAGCATGCCGAGGAAACCACAGCGAAATCCAAAACCCAACGCGTCAGAGCTTTCCGGTTCATAAAACAATGAAGCGTCATTCAGCGTGAGTTTGGCCAGTGCCTCACGAAAGTCTTCAAAATCATCTGAACTAATCGGGAACATGCCGGCATACACCTGCGGCTTGACTCGTTGAAAGCCGGGTAGCGCAGGAGTATCCGGGGTATGACTGTGAGTAAATGTGTCGCCTACTGGCGCACCATGGATATCCTTAATCCCTGCAACGACGAAACCTACTTCACCCGCCCTGAGAACCCCGGTATCTTTTCGCTTGGGAGTAAAAACGCCGATATTATCTACCACATGTGCTTTACCGATGGATTTGGTAATCACTTTGTCTTTCGCTTTCAGAGTACCCTGGGTCACCCGCACCAGGGAAACGACGCCGAGGTAATTGTCAAACCAGGAGTCGATGATAAGTGCCTGTAAGGGTGCATCCAAATCGCCTACCGGGGCTGGTACTTTAGCCACAAGCTGTTCCAGTATGTCCTCTATCCCGAGCCCGGTTTTTGCACTGCAGCGCACGGCATCCTGGGCATCAATACCGATGATATCCTCTATCTCGGCAATGACCTTCTCGGGTTCTGCCTGGGGTAAATCCATTTTATTCAGAACAGGAATGACTTCGAGGCCCTGAGCAATGGCGGTGTAGCAGTTGGCGACAGACTGAGCTTCAACACCCTGCCCTGCATCCACTACCAATAAAGCACCTTCACAGGCAGCCAGTGAGCGCGACACCTCATAGGAGAAATCCACATGGCCTGGTGTATCAATGAAGTTGAGCTGATAGGTTTTGCCATCTCTGGCACGATAATCAAGTGTCACGCTCTGTGCCTTGATTGTGATGCCGCGCTCTCGCTCGATATCCATCGAGTCGAGAACCTGCTCAGCCATTTCACGCGAAGAAAGCCCACCGCAAATTTGAATAAAGCGGTCAGCAATGGTGGATTTCCCATGATCGATGTGCGCGATAATAGAGAAGTTTCGGATATAACTAAGGTCGGACACAGCGATTCAATCAGTTTGCAGCCGGTCGGGCTGGGGGGGTTAATTTTAGGCCATGCAGTCTAGCGTATTTGCTGTGTGGACGCCATGAGTACCACGCCAAACAGCCAAACGCTCTGCAAAAAGTATGGGATTCCACAGAAACTTATTTCTTGATTTTCTTGGATATGGAACGGGTAAATAGCAGTAGTTTAAGGATTCAGCCCGTCCGGTAAAGTACCAACGATCACATCAAGCGTTTTCTTCTTTTTTCCCCGGATCAGTTGAGCCTTGATTTGGCTGCCAGGTGACAACAAACCAACCACATGGGGCAGATCCCCTGATTCGATAATTTCTTCATTATCAAAGTACAGAATAATATCGCCGGCCTGAATGCCGGCTACATCGGCCGGACTTCCGGCTTCAACCTGGACAACAAGCGCCCCCTGCGTTTTTGTCAGCCCCGATGATCGGGCCAGCGACTTGTCAACCTCCTGAACGTAGACACCAAGCCAGCCACGATCAACACGGCCCTTTGATTTGAGCTGTGACACAACATCTATAGCGACACCTGCAGGTACAGCAAAAGACAGGCCTATCGATCCGCCGGAGTGGGTAAATATTTGAGAGTTTATACCCACCACCTCGCCATCCAGATTCAGTAAGGGGCCACCGGAATTACCTGGGTTGATAGCAACGTCACTTTGAATAAACGGCACATAATTATCGCCATTTTCGGTAGGTATACTGCGGCCAATTGCGCTGATAATCCCGGCGCTCACCGAATAATCAAGACCGAATGGTGAGCCTATCGCCAGGGCCCAATCGCCTACTTTGACCTTGCCGGGATCGGCAAAGTTGATTTTTGGTAGGTTCTTGGCATCAATCTTGAGTAACGCCAGGTCCGAGCGATGGTCAATGCCGATTACCTTTGCTTCAAACTCGCGGCGGTCTATTAATCGAATGATCACCTCATGGGCATTTTCGACCACATGTTCATTAGTGAGAACGTAACCGTCATCGGAAATGATAAAACCGGAACCGGTTGCATGTGCCTCCCCTGCCTTGCCATCTTCATGGGGTTCACGGAACATATCAGGAATATTTCGCTCGTGCATCTGGGTCATTCCCGCCCCAATGATTTTTTGAACGGAATCAATTTTTACGACCGCGGGGGATGAGGTTTGAATTAATTGATTGAAATTTGGCAAATCCTGCCGATTAGATTGGCTGAGGGTCAGTGCTATAACTACAAAGAGCAATGCCCCCAAAGAAAACCACTTAAACATATGTGCTTCCTCTTTATAGACGAGCCACCCTTTTATATATTCCATCCTTGCCATATGACCACAGGAAGTGGCGCTGCAGGCAGAGACTACTCAGGCAGAAACCGATGCATCACTGGATGCGACCAGTCTCTCCAGCAATACGGGGTGGACTCGACGGTTATTTTTATTAAGCCAGGAATGCAGTCTGACAAAAACTCCACCCAGAATGAAGCCGATCAAGGCGCTTGTCAGAACGATGATGTCGTGGGAAGAAATCAGGGCTCCAATACATACAGCCCCCACCATTGTCAGTAGTGGAAAAAGGTAAACCAGCAGCGTGCCTTTGACAACAACATCCTCCGGGATGCCAATCACCACCTGGTCATGGGGTTTGAGTGACTGTAGCTCACCGTGCCCGGACAATACCCTGATTAACGCAGTTTTACCGGAAAGCCGACTGAGCAGCTTCTGGCCACAACCTTTTTCAGCCACACACACCTGGCACGCCGAACGTTGAATCGTCTCGACCCAGAAACCGTCTGACTCCACGGTGGTGATCCTGCCCCGCTCTTCAATCACTTTAGTTCAATGCCTGCGATGCCATGAATTTTTACCAAAAGGTGCCGATGCTATATAGAAAAGATACACCTTGAATAGAAAAGATACACCGATTGTTATTGGTAGTTATGTTGAACAGGTATTACCGCATGTGCAACGGCTCTGGCGGTTTCAACCGGTATTTCGCCAACCACTGAAATCAGAAAGTCTTGCTGTTTGATTTTAGCCTTGGTGAGATAAGCCACAGTTGCACCGCGCTGGGCTTGCATTTTAGGGATGTCGATGGCTTCACTGCTATCGATAAACACAGAAAAAATTGCCAAACCATCAGTGTAAATCAATGTCTCTCGGCCAGAGTCACCAGATTTCAGATAACCAGCCAAACCGAAACCCGGCGGAAGCCAGGACTGCTGCCAATTGGACTGGGCTACGGATGACTCCACATTGTTCAGACAGGTAGAAACCTTCGAGGAAACCCTATGCACTTCCGGTTCGGAAGGATCTAGTGACGCCTCGTTAATTGCTTTCCCAATTTCAACATCTGCAAATTGAAATCTTTCCAGGACGCGATTGTTGTCGCCAATCAGCATGGACTGGAGTAATAACCCCGTTTCCTGATCAATCCCCAGTATGTATCCATAGCGGTAGCTGTCTTTTGGGATTACATGAACCGTTAGCGTCTCACGACCGGCTATACGATCTTTGGCCTTGGGGTGTACATGGTAGAGTTTTTCCAGGTGGTCTTTCGGTACAGAGGCAGCTGCTGCAACAGGGCTCCTCAGCATAAGATCTCCAAGGCGTTCGCATCGACGTTCGCCACTTTGACGAGTGACTTCCTTTTTCGGTCCACTCAATAAAAAAAGGCGCTCAAACTCCTGACCATCCCTCACAGAATGAAAAACCTTAATGGTCCTTAGAATGCCGCCGTGTTCGTAGGTGAATATCCCGCTGTAGTCGAGCGTTCGGTTGGCATCCGCCATTTTGGCAAGAATGGTCGTTGGAGAAGCAGTCTCTGCGATCACGCCAGATGGCGCAACAATGAGAAATAGGCATATAGCCACAAAAGACCTGGGAATAGACATGATTTCCAGTGAATTACTGATCATGCGTAGTGGGCATGCGAGCAAATGGCAACATACCCTGATTGGTATTCATTGCCGCGTGGCCGGTATGTTCAACCATTAAACTGTTGAGGTAAGCCTGTACCTGTTCGCGAGTGACGTCAGGCTCGGTGGACTGATCGACCACAATGACCGGCTGGGACTGGCTGGCCCGGTAACTCTCAGGATTGTTGTTGACGCTGACGGTTCGGGCTGTGACAGAAGGTATTCCGAAATCGGCAGAAGTTCTAAGTTGGGCTGGAGAGAGCTTGTTGTCAACAGTTTTGGCTGAGGCGATAGCAGGTTGATTGGTAGTCGGCATGTTGTACTGTTGAAAACCAATGATAGCAACGGTGGCCACTGAAGCGGCAATGGCAAAACGACCGAGGGGCTTAAGCATGCGGGCAGACAGCGAATTTACCTGTAGGGCTTTTTCATTTTCCAGGGCCGCACTTATGCCGGCAGAGTGGTCAACCACCTGCTCCGGAAGATCCCGCCTCATAGCAGCAGCTGCCATCTGATAGCGACGCCAAGTGTCACGAGACTGGTCATTATCGGAAATACTTTTCAGAATCCGACGGACCTCAAACTCGCCTGCCTGACCATCCATCAATGCTGACAGGGGCTCTTTCTCGCGATCATTGTTAGCGGTCATAAGCAACTACCTCAAAACTATTAGTAACCATGCCACGGTACATCGTGGCCGTAAAACCTGTTTTTAATTCATCAATACGAACAATGGTACCCATACAGCTATTGATCAAATAATTCTATATATGACAGCCCGTTGGCTGAAAAAGTTCATCAATACGGGAGGTCAGCCCTCAAGTAACCGAATCTTTTCATCTATGGCTTCTCTGGCGCGAAAGATGCGTGACCTTACAGTCCCTACCGGACATCCCATTATCTCTGCGATCTCCTCATAACTGAGACCCTCAAACTCTCTTAAAGTTACCGCAGTACGCAAATCTTCCGGAAGATTTTTTATGGCCAGATCCACTACGGCCTCCAGTTCATCCCGATAGAGAAGATTTTCAGGCGAGTCAATGTCGCGGAGTTTCTCGCTGCCCTCATAAAAAGCAGCCTCTTCAGCATCAACATCGTTGGCAGGTGGGCGCCGATTCCGAGCGACAAGATAATTCTTTGCCGTGTTGACGGCAATACGATACAGCCAGGTATAAAAAGCACTTTCACCACGAAATTTGGCCAATGCCCGATAAGCCTTGATAAAGGCCTCCTGCACAACATCGTTAACCTCATCAAAATCTTTGACATAGCGACTGACAATCGCATGGACTTTGTACTGGTATTTCATCACCAACAAGTCAAAAGCGCGTTTATCGCCTTTTTGAACACGAGCGACGAGTAGCTTGTCAGTATCTTTTGCCTGCTCGTTATCCATAGTCGCTCCGATTGTCCCCGAATCGCCTCGTGGTGATTGCGCCTCAGGGCATTCAATTACAACAAACCCGCCGGGTAAAGGGATGATTCTCGGGTCTGTATTTATTTTTGGCCCGCTATACTATCATGCTCCTCAATGGTTTCGAGGACTTTAGGCAGTTAATGAAAAACCCCCATTGTCATGATGTATTGGTGATTGGCAGTGGCGCTGCAGGGATGACCGTAGCGCTTGAACTGGCTGATAATTATCAAATTGCGCTGATCAGTAAGAGTGCCATTCAGTCGGGGTCTACCTGGTATGCGCAGGGTGGCATCGCCGCCGTTTTTGATACTGAGGACTCTATTGAGTCCCACGTTGGAGATACCCTGGAAGCTGGTGCGGGGCTATGTCACGAAGATGCCGTGAGATTCACCGTTGAGAACGGGCCAGATGCCATCCGCTGGTTAGTCAGGCAGGGCGTCCAGTTCACCCGCAATGAGGATAACGTTGATTACCATCTGACACGGGAAGGTGGCCACAGTCACCGTCGAATTTTGCATACTGCCGATGCCACAGGTAAGGAAGTTTCATCCTCTTTGGCAGATAGGGTACTTCAGCATCCCAATATTCAGGTTTTTCCGAGTCATGTTGTTGTTGACCTGATCACTCAGGCCGACAAAGGCTCCAGCCGCATGCGGTGTACGGGAGCTTATGTGCTCGATAACGAACAGGACTGTGTCCGCGTTTTTCAGGCAAAAGCTGTTGTATTGGCAACCGGTGGTGCCAGCAAGGCTTACCTCTACTCCACCAATCCCGACGGTGCCACCGGCGACGGCATTGCTGTCGCTTGGCGTCGCGGTTGTCGGGTAGCCAACATGGAATTCAACCAGTTTCATCCCACCTGTCTCTATCACCCCAATGCCAAGGCATTTCTGGTTACTGAAGCCCTGCGTGGTGAAGGCGCTTACCTGACGCTGGCCAATGGTGAGCGGTTTATGGACAAGTTCCACCCGAAGGCGGAATTGGCTCCCAGGGATATTGTTGCCAGAGCCATTGACTTTGAAATGAAGCGGCTGGGCATCGATTGTGTCTATCTGGACATATCACATCGGCCGAAAGAGTTTCTAAAAAACCACTTTCCCACGGTTATGGCTCAGTGCCTGAAGTATGGAATCGACATCACAAAAGAAGCCATTCCCGTGGTTCCCGCCGCTCACTATACCTGTGGTGGTATCGTGGTAAACCAAAAAGGTCAGACCGATCTTTGGAATTTATACGCGATTGGTGAGACAGCTTTTACGGGTTTGCATGGGGCGAACCGCATGGCCAGCAATTCGTTGGTTGAGTGCGTGGTTTATGGGCATTCAGCCGCCACGGCCATTCGCGAAAGCATTGAGTTGATTCCAGAACCGGATAAGGCGAGAGCTTGGGATGAGAGTCGTGTCACCCATTCAGACGAAGACGTCGTCATCGCGCATAACTGGGATGAGTTGCGCCGCTTTATGTGGGATTACGTAGGCATTGTCAGAACCCGGAAACGACTGGCCAGAGCTCATCACAGGGTTAAACTGCTGCAAAAAGAAATTGATGAATATTACAGCAACTATAAAATCGGCCGGGATTTGCTGGAACTGCGCAATCTGGTGTTAGTGGCGGAGCTTATCATTCGCTCTGCAGAGCAACGCAAAGAGAGTCGCGGTCTGCATTACACACTGGATTACCCGGACCTGTCTGCAGTTGCCAAAGATACCATCATGGTGCCAATCAATTTCGCCGGACAAAACTTTATTGTCAGCAAACGTTGACCTAACCCAACTGTAGCGTTACGTGAATCCTGCGCAGGTTTGCAGGCGAGGTGCTGTCAGGCAACACCAGAACAGAATAACGTCTTTTCGCGCCGTGAAATCGAAGTAGTAATAGCCTGCCCAGCCTAAAAAAATGCTGTAAGGTGACATCCTCTCGCTGATCGGCACGATTCAATTGCCAATGGCCGTTTGTCCAGCTCAGTTGCTTGACCGGCTGTCTGTACCACATAAGCCAGGTGTGCGCGCCACCCACCAATACCGGAATGATTGTTAAAACCTTCAGCCATAGAGGTATTGCCGAGACAATCAGGAGGCATGCGGCAAGACTGTGAATGGACAGAATCCAGACCAACAGCAGCAACGAACGATAAAGTTCCATCTCAACCCGGACGGGATCTTGAGTCACGAATGATCTGCACAATTTTTTGCAAGTCAGGGTCTACCGGGGTTTCCCGGCGGAGGAACCAACCGAACATATCCTGATCTTCGCACTCGAGAAGTTTGTGGTAGCGTTCCTGGTCTGCCGTTTCAAGTGTAGGATAAATGTCGTCCAAGAAAGGCTGCAACACCAAATCCAGTTCCAGCATTCCGCGTCGGCTTGCCCAAAATAGTCGATTTCTTTCCATCGGCGGTCGCCTCTGTCTCAATAAATAGAATGTCAGGCATTATAATGGAACAAGTGAGTTTAAACTCATCAGGATGGTTACATTCACCTCAACCGGGCAAATCATGAACGATTGGCAAAGATACCTATCCACTCAGGGCGCGGTCATCAATGATGACCAAATACATTTCCATGAATCACCAACAGACTTCCAGGCATTGTTGGCCGAGGACGATGGTATCATGAGCCCTCTTCTTCACCAGGGTTTGATCTCAGTAAAAGGCCCGGATGCGGCTCGTTTTCTGCAAGGACAGATAACCAGTGACGTACTTCAGCTGGCAATTGGTGAGTCAACTCCTGGTGCTCGCTGTAATGCCAAAGGTCGAATACTGGCCAGTTTTGTCCTGTTCCATGCTGATAATCACCACTTTTTGCTTCAATTACACCGCAGCCTGATTACCCCGCTGGTCAACGAGTTGACCAAATATGCGGTGTTTTTCAAAGTTGAGCTGACTGATACCAGTGATCACTACTGTTTGTTGGGGAGCGCCGGAAAATCTGTTGAAAAAATGAGTCTGACTGACACGGCCTATCAGTATCCATTGGTCGATGGCAGAAAAATATTTATCGTTTCCAGTGAAAAAGTACCGTCTGTTTGGGAGGCACTACGGGATACAGTAAAACCTGTGGGGACCGAGCTCTGGCAACTCATGGATATTCGATCCGGTCTTGGCCATGTAGAAGCGGACACCGTTGATCTGTTTATACCGCAAATGCTGAATTTTCAGGCGATCGGGGCAATCAGCTTCAAGAAAGGTTGTTACACAGGGCAGGAAGTGGTCGCACGCATGAAGTATTTGGGAAAATTGAAGCGCCGCATGTACCGTATCGGAGTCCCCGCCCCCAAGAATCGTTTGTTACCGGGCATGCCCTGTTATCTGCAGGACCAGAATCAATCTGTCGGACAGGTCGTATCTACAGCACGCTGCGCTGCTGAACAATTGGAGATGTTGGTCGTATTGACTGAAGAAGCGGCAGGGAGCGTTGAACTTGTGATAGGTTTACAGCCATATTCTGCTATTGAAAAACTACCTCTTCCATACAAAATTGAATAAAATCATACTATTGAAATTAAAACTTAACTCTATTTATCAATATAGCACGAGGTAGCCGATGCTGGCTTGGTTATCTGAACATCAGATGCTGTTGACATGGCTTAGCATTGCATCTCTTGCAACCTTCATTGGAAGCCTGCTCGCTCTGCCATGGATGGTGGCAATGATCCCAGAGGATTATTTTCTTTACGGAAACCGCGAAACAACAACATTGAAAAAAAGACATCCGGTCATCCGGGGTTTATTGCTTGTTGGGAAAAACCTGTTGGGTTTAATCCTGTTGTGTGGTGGTTTTCTGATGCTGTTCATGCCCGGACAAGGCATCCTGACTATGGCGGTAGGTTTATTACTGCTGGACTACCCTGGGAAATACACACTGGAAAAGCGTATTGTCAGTACCCCCTCTGTTTTAAAAGGGTTGAACTGGTTGAGGGCAAAGCGGCATTTACCCGCACTC
This sequence comes from uncultured Porticoccus sp., assembly GCF_963975625.1. Classification (NCBI taxonomy): domain Bacteria; kingdom Pseudomonadati; phylum Pseudomonadota; class Gammaproteobacteria; order Cellvibrionales; family Porticoccaceae; genus Porticoccus; species uncultured Porticoccus sp. The sequence continues at coordinate 144,256 of NZ_CAXBHS010000002.1, read as the reverse complement.
AAGGTGGATAAACCCTAAACTTTGCCCTGGGCCACCTCATGCACCTGCCAGTCCACTGGCTCCAGGCCCTGTTCCTTGAGGTACTGATTTGCCTTTGAAAAATGCCCGCAACCCAGAAAACCTCGATGGGCCGATAGTGGCGACGGGTGCGGCGCTTTGAGCACCAGATGCTTATCGGTATCGATAATAGCCCCCTTTTTCTGAGCATAACTGCCCCATAACATAAAGACCAACCCGCGACGTTCATCGTTTAACAATTGTATTACCCGGTCGGTAAATTGCTCCCACCCCTGCCCCTGGTGAGATCCGGCAAGGCCCTTTTCAACGGTCAATGTCGCATTGAGTAAAAACACACCTTGGGCAGCCCAGCCCCTCAGACAACCGTGTCGAGGTGGCTGAATCCCGCAATCCTGCTGTAACTCCCGAAAAATATTTCGCAGGGATGGCGGAATATCCACGCCGGGCAGCACCGAGAAACAAAGACCATGTGCCTGATGGTCGCCGTGGTAGGGATCCTGTCCGATAATGACCACCTTGACCTTATCAAAAGGCGTACTATCGAACGCTGCAAACCAGTTTGATCCACTGGGATAGATGGTTTTACCCGCTTTTTTCTGGGCCTGCAGAAACTGTTTTAGCTTGACCATGTAGGGCAATTGGAACTGGTCTTCAAGTTTGGCCAGCCAGGAAGGATGGAGTTTGATTTGCGGGATTTCTGCCACAGGTTTCTTCCGGTTATGATGGTAAAGCTGCGTAATAAACCGGAATTTCTACTTCAAATCAACCAACGATCATCGTGAAAAACCGCCGGGTGAACCTTGTATGACAAAAATTGGACTCGCATTGGGGGGAGGTGGAGCCAAGGGCATCAGCCACTTACTGATTCTGGAAACACTAGAGGAAATGGGACTGAAGCCTTACTTCATCACCGGTACCAGCATCGGCGCATTAATTGGCGCCATGTATTGTGCGGGCATGACAACAGGTGACATGAAACAAATTTTTCTCCAGTTTAGCCTTCGCGATAATGAATCGCTCAAACATCTAGTCACCAGAAAACACCTCTTCAAATGGCTGGATTTTATCAGCCCGCAATTTCGTGGCCGGGGACTGATTCGGGTAGAGAACCTCCTGAATTATCTCTTTGAATCCGTTCATGCTACCCAGTTCTCCGAACTCGACACGCCTCTAAAAGTTGTGGCATCGGATTTCTGGAGCCGGGAACAGGTTGTTCTTCAACATGGGGCGCTGATACCTGCCATTCGTGCGAGCATGTCCCTCCCCGGACTTTTTCAGCCAGTCACTATAGATGGACAGGTGCTGATAGATGGTGGCGCGGTAAACCCTGTGCCCTTCGACTTGTTGCCCGATGACTGTGACATTACGATTGCTGTTGATGTGATTGGCACGCGCACCGTCTCCAATAAACTCCCATCCCTGTCAGAAGCCGTATTCAACACCTACCAGATCATGCAAAAAAGTATCATTAGGGAAAAACTGGCCAAGGAAGCCCCGGATATTTATATTGAGCCAGATGTAGCCGCCGTGAGGATGCTGGAGTTTTACAAGGCGAATTTGATCCTCAATAATGGCTCAAAAACCAAGAGTGAACTGAAGCGCAAGCTCAATCGCCAGCTCAAACAGCTTCAATGAAACGCGCTATGGCTTCATTGGTCTCCCCGGGCTTCTCAATCGGTGTGCCGTGGCCGGTATCGGCAATGACCACCAGTTTGGCATTTTTCATGGCATCGACCACCGCCTGTTTCAGCGCTACCGGTGAATAGTCCCGGTCACCCGTCAACATCAGGGTCGGTACCTCAATGTCGGCCAAATGCTCCAGAACCCCCCAGCCAAAAAGAGACTTGAGATTTTTTAGATAAACTTTTTTGGGGTTGGAAGCAATCTGTCGGGTAAAGATATCAATCAACGCCTCTCTCCCCTCCCCCGGAAACATACTCTCTGCCACTTTGCGGGCATAACGGTGCATACCCAGCAGATGAACTGACAGCACTCGTGTCCAGAGCATTTTTTTTGCGGCGAAGGTGTTGTCGGGGAGCGCTGGACCAGAATTGATGATTGTCATGCTTTTTAATCGTTGTGGCGCTATGGCTGCAATCTGAAAAGCGACCATCCCTCCCATGGACAGGCCAACAAGGTGTGCCCGGTCGATATCCAGCTGATCCATCAACCCGAGAACGTCCTTGGCATGGACCGATATATCGTAATGGCTATCGGGTTTATCTGACGCACCGTGCCCCCGAAAATCCGGGGCAATTACCCGCCAATGGTGACAGAAATAATCGACCTGTTCGGTCCAGTCTCTACTGCTGACTCCTAGGCCGTGTAAAAAAATAATGACATCACCACCCTGCCCTTCGTCCAGGTAGGCAACCCTGACGCCATTGACGGTCGTCTGTTGCATTTCAGTCTCCGAGTCTCTTCAAGTCTCACTGACTTTGCAGGATTGCGCCTTGTTCAGCAAGGCTTGGCAAACAAACTGACGGACTGGAATTGTCAAAAATATTTCTGCGAGGGACATTTTTGCCGGAAATGCACACCTGTATTTGGTAATATTGGATCGCTGGAGTTGATGCTAGTAAGCCGCCTCGAGGTATTTTAAAAACCACTTAATCGGGGTTCCCTCGCAAAGATCCATGTCAATGGTCTTCCCCACTGGACAGGAAGGTATAAATCTCTTATGGATTTGCAGACTCGATATGATAGACAGTTGGCTTCCTGGCTGATTGTCTGCGCTGCCGTTATTCTGAGTATGATTCTTTTGGGGGGCGTTACCCGGCTGACAGGTTCGGGGCTTTCCATTGTTGAATGGGCGCCCATTTCCGGCGTTCTGCCGCCATTAAACGAACAGGAATGGCAGCAGACCTTCGACAAATATAAGCAGTTCCCCGAGTATCAGAAAGTCAACAGCGGCATGGACCTGCCTGAGTTCAAGCGAATTTTTCTCTACGAATATGCTCACCGCCTACTCGGCAGACTGATTGGCATCCTATTTCTGGTACCTTTTCTGTTTTTCTATTTTAGTCACCGTATCAAACCCGGGTTGACGCCAAAACTTATGGCCATGTTTGTTCTGGGGGGCCTGCAGGGCTTACTTGGCTGGTATATGGTCAAAAGTGGCTTGGTAGATAATCCGAGTGTTAGCCAATATCGTCTGACAGCCCACCTGGGTACTGCCGTCATCATCTATGGCTACATTATCTGGGTGGCTTTCAGCTTACTTTATCCACCAGAGTCTGACCTGCAGAAGGGCCAACCGACCTGTCGGCATTTCGCCGTTGCCCTTTTGGGCTTGGTTTTTTTGATGATACTTTCCGGAGGTTTTGTCGCGGGTACAGATGCGGGGTACGCCTATCCCACTTTTCCGTTAATGGGTGACAGCTTTATCCCGCCCGGCATTTATCAAACAGAGCCTTTCTGGCTGGCGGCTTTTGAAGATATCACGACAATTCAGTTCAACCACCGGATATTTGCCTACCTATTGATAGTGGTGATTCTCAGTTTTGCGATCAGCACACTGAAACATGGCAATATTCGCCCGGAAGCGCGGACGGGCATCAAGCTGGTACTTCTAATGCTGGCGGTACAGGTTACGCTGGGTATTTCAACCCTGTTATTGCATATGCCGGTTCCTCTGGCGGCGGCGCATCAGGGGGGAGCTATTCTGCTCTTCACCAGTGTGTTGTTTGTGTGCCACCGTTTAGGGAACTAATGGCCTTTTTTGTTATCTTTTTATATCTCAAGTCTGGAGTGATCAAATGAAAAAACTGACTGGAACCATCCTGGCATTAGTGCTGACAACCGCTGCGGGCCACGCATTGGCTGCCGGTGACATAGAGGCTGGCAAAAACAAAGCCATGGCCTGTGCCGGTTGTCACGGTGCCAATGGCATCAGCAACAACGACATGTGGCCCAACCTGGCGGGCCAGAAAGCTGGCTACACTGCTAAACAGCTAAGAGATTTCCGTGATGGAAACCGTACTGACATGGTAATGTTGGGTATGGCAAAACCCCTGTCCGATCAGGATATTCTGGATTTGGCTGCCTATTTTGCCAGCCTGTAGTCATACGTCGAATAACCCATAAAAAAACCCGGCCGGTTGCCGGGTTTTTTTATGGTCAGAAGCCCTCAATCTACAAATCGGCGAGCATTGCGGAACAATCGCAGCCAGGCACCATCTTCCTCCCAGTCATCAGGATGCCAGGAATTGGTCACTGTACGAAACACCCGCTCTGGATGCGGCATCATAATCGTTGCGCGGCCGTCCTCGCTGGTCACACCCGTGATGCCCAGAGGTGATCCATTGGGGTTTGCTGGGTAGGTCTCTGCAATTTCCAGGAAATTATCGAGGAAACGCAGTGCTACCGCACCCGAGCCATCAAATGTTTCCTGATCAAACGACGATGCGAACTCCGCTCTTCCCTCTCCGTGGGCAATCGCGATCGGCACATGGGAGCCCGCCATATCTGCAAGCAGCACCGAAGGTGATTTCTCGACCCTTACCAGAGAAAACCGCGCTTCAAACTGTTCTGACAGATTCCTGACAAAGCGGGGCCAATGATTCGCTCCCGGAATGAGAGATTTCAGGTTGGATAACATCTGACAGCCATTACAAACACCGAATGTGAACGTGTCAGGCCGATGAAAAAACTGCTCAAACTGTGCACGGGCTAAAGGGTTGAACAGTACGGTTTTGGCCCACCCCTCCCCGGCACCGAGCACATCGCCATAAGAGAAACCACCACAGGCGGCCAATCCCTTAAAACTATCAAGAGCGATACGACCAGCGAGGATATCACTCATGTGGACATCGACAGTTTCGAAACCGGCCCGATCAAATGCAGCGGCCATCTCCATCTGCCCATTTACTCCCTGCTCCCTGAGTATAGCCGCGCGAGGACGGGCCCCACGGTTGATATAGGGGGCGGCAATATCCTCATTGATGTCATAGCTGAGGGCCGTGCTCAATCCGGGGTTATCAAAAAACAGCCCGTCAAATTCTTGCCTGGCACAATCTTCATTGTCTCGACGTGCTTGAATCTCGTAGCTGGTTTCACTCCACCGACGCAATAATTCGGTGCGGCTGGAACTGAACAGACAATCGCCATCCTCATAAATCTCAATGCCGTCAGTGTCATCAAGCGTTGCTATGACACTGACCGGAATAGCGATATCGGCAAAGCGCTGCTTGAAAGACGCGGCCCTTTCTTCGAGCACTTGAACAACGGCCCCGAGTTCTTCGTTAAACAGAATCGAGAGTGCATCGCCTGGCCGCTCATCGAGGTAAATTCTGATCCCTGTATTACCGGCAAAAGCCATCTCTACCAATGTGGCCATCAAACCACCATCAGACCGATCGTGATAGGCGATCAGTTCGCCGCTTTGATTGGCGGCCTGGATAGCGTCGAAAAAGGCTTTGAGTTTCTCTGGGCTCAGCAAATCGGCCGGGGTATCGCCCAGCTGGCTGTAGGTCTGGGCCAGAATTGAGCCGCCCAGGCGATTGCGATTTTCGCCGAGATCGATGTACAACAGCACTGTATCGCCAAGATCGGCGCGCAACTCCGGTGTTAGTGTTTTGCGAACATCGGAGACAGGCGCAAAAGCGGAAATAATCAGCGACAATGGCGCAGTGACAGCTTTGGATTCCCCCTGTTCCTCCCAGGTGGTGCGCATGGACATGGAGTCCTTACCGACCGGAATCGCAATGCCCAATTTTGGACAGAGCTCTTCGCCAATCGCTTGTACCGTACGGAACAGCTTTTCGTCCTCACCAGGATGGCCCGCGGCACACATCCAGTTAGCAGATAATCTGACGTCTGCAAGTCGGTCAATGGCCGCTGACGCAATATTAGTGATCGCTTCCCCAACCGCCATGCGGCCCGATGCTGGGGCATCCAGCAACGCAACCGGTGAACGCTCGCCCATCGCCATTGCCTCACCGCAGTAGCTGTCATAACTGACCGTAGTGACCGCACAATCGGCGACAGGGATCTGGCAAGGCCCCACCATCTGATCCCTGACAACCATTCCGCTAACACTGCGATCACCGATGGTAATAAGAAAACTTTTACTGGCTACAGCCGGATGGGTAAGTACACGATCAATGGCATCATCCAGCGCGATGTCAGAGCGCTCAATGGATACCTTTGTTGCCGTCAGTTTTTCTGCTGTACGGTGCATTTTCGGCGGTTTTCCGAACAACACAGACATGGGAAGATCCACTGGCCTGGCGGAAAAATGCCTATCGTTTAGCAGCAAATGTTTTTCGGAAGTGGCTTCGCCAACCACTGCGTAAGGGCAGCGTTCGCGCTGGCAAATTTCCTCAAAATCCGTCAGTTGCTCAGGTCGTACAGCGAGCACATAACGTTCCTGCGCTTCATTGCACCAGATTGCCAACGGTGACATGCCGGGTTCATCATTGGGTACATCGCGCAGTTCAAACCTGCCGCCGCAACCACCATCCTTTACCAACTCGGGGAAGGCATTGGACAGACCGCCGGCGCCCACATCGTGGATAAAGGCGATGGGATTACCATTACCCCGCTGCCAGCACTGATCGATCACCTCCTGACAGCGGCGTTCAATTTCAGGGTTCTGCCGCTGTACCGAGGCAAAATCAAGATCTTCGGCACTGCTGCCGGAGCTCATTGATGACGCGGCACCGCCGCCGAGACCGATCAACATTGCCGGCCCGCCCAGCACAATCAGCCTGCAGCCGCTTTCAAAGGGCTTCTTTTCAATGTGTTCTTCACGAATGTTGCCGTAACCGCCGGCAATCATAATGGGTTTGTGATAGCCGCGGCGTTCGCCATTAAAGTCCTGCTCGAATGTGCGAAAATAGCCACAGAGATTGGGTCGACCATATTCATTATTGAATGCCGCACCACCAATAGGCCCCTCAAGCATGATCTCCAGGGCATTGCTGATCCGGTCGGGCTTGCCGTAATCCGATTCCCATGGGCATTCAAAACCGGGGATATTGAGGTTGGAAACTGAAAAGCCGGTAAGACCCACTTTGGGTTTTGACCCTGTACCCACCGCGCCTTCATCGCGTATCTCACCGCCGGCACCCGTACCGGCACCGGCAAAGGGGGAAATTGCCGTCGGATGGTTATGGGTTTCAACCTTCATCAGGAGATGAACCGGCTCTTGCGTGAATTGATAGATTTTGCTGTCCGGGTTCGGGAAAAATCGGCCAGCATGACTGCCGACGATCACAGACGCATTATCTGAATAAGCGGACAAGACGCCTTCACCACTTTTTTCAAACGTATTTTTGATCATGGCAAACAAGGATTTTTCTTGCTTATGACCGTCAATTGTCCAGGAGGCATTGAAGATTTTATGGCGGCAATGTTCTGAATTTGCCTGAGCAAACATCATTAATTCTACATCGGTTGGGTCCCTTTGCAGGTCATGGAAACAGGCCGTCAGATAATCGATTTCATCATCCGCAAGGGCCAGCCCCAATGAGACATTAGCGCGGGATAACGCCTGCCGTCCTTCTGCGAGCAGAGGGACGCTGGTCATGGGTGCCGGTTGCTGGTGCTGAAACAGGCTCCCTGCCTTTTCCAGGTCAAAACAGACCATTTCCACCATACGATCGTGGAGCGCATCGGCCAGCCCTACCCTGGCGTCTGGATGAATATCGCCCTTCAAATAGTAGGCAATGCCGCGCTCTATCCGCCCGACCGAGTTCACTCCGGCATTGTGAATGATCTCTGTGGCCTTACTCGACCAGGGAGAAATCGTTCCGGCACGGGGAGTTACCAGTATCAGCATGCCATCGTTATTCTCAGGGGGAATTTTCGGGCCGTATTCCAGTAATGAGTTCAACGTCAGATGCTCGGTTTCGCTCAGGGGCGAGACCAGATCCACAAAATGTCTATATTCAGCGTAAACGGATTCCACAGCAGGATCGACTGACTGAAGAGACGCCAATAACTGTCGTTGTCTGAAACTGGAAAGTACGGGGTTTCCGGGAAAAATCTGCATCTTAAGGTAACTCGTATGGGGGCCATTCCGAAGGGGCAACATTGTACTGGAATTGCCCTCTGAGCGTCATCGGGAGATTCCGGACCGGCATATGCACAGAAAACGGTTGAACCCTGAGACCTCTCTCACTAACCTAGGCCCGGCATTAAGCTATTATCAAAAGCGCATGGGCGTGTTATCTGCAGGGCTGTTCTTTATTTATAGCAACAATCTTCACCGGGCCAGAGGCTTTCCGAGAATGCGTGACACATTGGGTGTATAGGTGCTGGGTTTCTACTTCCATCTGAAAAAAACCACAAAACGCATCTTGTATGGCTTACTGCTTTTTTTGTTCGCCCTGACGCTTTCCACCAGCCGCGCACCCACTCAACTCGAAGAGGTGATTAATCGGGGAGAGTTGCGTGTTATCACCCTCATGGGCTCGACCACCTATTTTCAAAATGCCAAGGGCGAAGGCGGCTTCGAGTATTGGCTAGCCAGTGCTTTTGCCGAGTATCTCGGTGTTGAGCTAAGGATGACTCCCAGGGAGTCCGTCAGTGGTGCGATCATTGCTATCGGTGGCCCATTGGGCGATATGGCCGCAGCGGGATTAACGGTGACACCCCAGCGTCAGAAAGCGCTTCGTTTCAGCGAGCCTTACTATGAGGTTACCCAAAAGCTGATCTACCGAAATGGATCGAGGCGACCCCGCGATATAGAGGATCTGGCCGGTGGCCAACTGCTGGTCATTCCCCAGAGTTCCCACAGCGAACGATTGGAAGATCTGAAAAATGATGAGTACCCGTCACTCGAATGGCGGGAGGCATCTGGTCTGGAAATGCTGGATTTGATGGCAATGGTAGATTCCGGTGAAGTGGAGTACGCCATTGTGGATTCAATCTCCTTTCAGGTGGACAGGGGCATTTATCCCCGGGCTCGAGGCGCTTTTGATATTTCTGAACCACAGCCAATCGCCTGGGCTTTTCCCCGTCACGGCGACGATAGCCTGGTGGAAGCAGCAAATCGTTTTCTGGAGGGATATGAAGCATCGGGAGAGCTGGATCGATTAAAAAAACGCTCGCTGATTCAAACCAACGAATTTAATTTTGCGGGATCCCAGCTCTTCATGAAACGCGTCAGCAGTCGACTGCCCGATTATCAGGAAATGTTTCAGGAGGTAGCACAAAAATATGGCATTGAGTGGCAGCTTCTGGCAGCGATCGCCTATCAGGAGTCGCATTGGGATCACAAGGCAACATCCCCGACCGGGGTTCGTGGGTTGATGATGCTCACCCTGCCCACGGCTAAAGAAATGGGAATAAAAAATCGTCTTGACCCCAGACAGAGCCTTGATGGCGGCACTCGATATTTCCTCCAGACCAAATCCCGTATTCCCGACGATATCACCGAGCCAGACCGCACCTGGTTTGCCATGGCAGGTTACAACATTGGTCTCGGTCACCTTGAAGATGCAAGGGTGCTAACTGAGCGAGCGGGCAGCAACCCCCACCTGTGGAACGATGTCAAAGAGTTCCTGCCACTGTTACAACAGAAAAAATATTACAGCACGGTTAAGTACGGCTATGCACGGGGCTACGAGCCCGTCAGCTATGTCAGGAACGTGCGCCATTTCCGTACCATACTCAACTGGCACACACTGGATGAGAAACGTCGACTGGAGAGGGAGAATCGTCTTGAACTGCCAAACTCCAGCGATTGGAATACCGGTTCCATGTTGTCGCTGTAACCGTCAAAAAGGCGCTATAACCTGGATTGGCCGGACTGTTTGCGACGCTGACGAAAGAACTGGCTGACCAGTTCTCCGCATGGCTCGGCCAACAGGCCGCTGACGACCTCAATACGATGATTGAAATGCGTCTGTTCGGTTAAGTTCAACTGGCTCGCCACTGCACCGGCACGGGGCTCTGAAGCACCATAGACCAGGCGACCAATTCTGGCGTGAATCATTGCACCAACACACATGGTACATGGCTCAATGGTGACATAGAGCGTCGTGTCGGGAAGGCGATAGTTGCTGACAGATTTTGCCGCATCGCGCAGGGCGACAATTTCAGCGTGAGCGGTGGGGTCACAATGGCCGATCGAGCAATTCCAGCCACGGCCAATCACCGAACCGTTGCATACCACCAAAGCGCCCACCGGCACTTCACCGGCAACCCCGGCCCGTTCAGCCAGCGACATAGCCTCCAGCATCCACTCCCTGTCCTGTGGTTTGTAACCTTTACTGGTCATTACAGACCCTCGTTGAGATGAGTCATTTCACTGCGTCCATTTCACTGCCCTGCCGATCCACCGCATCCTGTAAAAAGTCATTGAGGTTTTCGACGCGCTCAACTTCCCGCTGATAAATGGCCGCCGGTTGCTCAGGGGAGACAGACGTTTTTTTGCCGTCGATCAACACCACATAAAGCACGCCAAGTACAACTAAAGCCAATAACAGGAATTTCATTCACTGAGCCCCTATTCTGTTTTGCGTTTCCGAGCCCGATTACCCGTCATAATACAGCAGACAGACAAACCGCAATCTATTATCTCTCTGGATGCGCCTTCAACCGAAACGAACGCATCCCGCAACGGGTTTGCCTATGATACGCTGGCAATTCGCCTTGTCGGCAGACAGCTCCCAACTGTTTGTGAAATACCGAAAGCGGCCGGTTGGCAGATGGTGAAGCCAGAACATTGTATTACCGGGAACCGGTTATAGCTGAGAAAACGAAAATGCAAGACAAATACCAGAAACTGAAACAGCCACCCTGGTTACAAAACAGCCATGGGGAGAGTCGTCGTGTCGGTGTCGAACTCGAGATCAGCGGGCTTGATCTCGATGCGCTGGCTGGTAGTGTGGCGCAAGTCCTTGGACTTGATGTAGAAACCAAAGGGCGTTACGAGCGTATTCTAAAGGGCGACCCCGATGGTGACTGGCTGGTAGAGCTTGATTTCGATCTGCTCAAACGGCTCGGGCGGGAGCCGCGTTCCAGCGATTCTTTTGGCGGGCAACTGGAAGAGACATCCGAGGACATATTAGCCTGGGCTGCCGAATCACTGGTGCCACATGAGGTCGTGAGTCCACCGTTGCCGCTGACCAGGCTTGGCGAAGTCGAGGAGCTCATCACTCAGTTGCGCGAAAGGGGTGCCAAGGGTACATCGGATCGCGCCACCAATGCCTTTGGTATGCAGTTTAATCCTGAACTTCCGAGTCTCGAACCGAGGCTTATTACCGCTTGTCTGAAAGCTTTTCTCTGCCTTTACGACTGGTTATACGTTCGCGCCGACATCAATCTCACCCGCCGTGTCACCAGTTACGTCGACCCCTTCCCGGCCAACTACGTGAAAAAAGTCATTGCAGCGGATTACTGGCCCGATCTTTCAACCCTGATTGACGACTACCTCACCGATAACCCAACGCGCAATCGTGCGCTCGATATGCTGCCGCTATTCATGTTTCTCGATGAGGAGCGCGTCCGTGCAGGGGCCGACGACGCCCTGATCAAGGCACGCCCCACCTTTCACTACCGCCTGCCGGATTGCGAAATTGACATGCCCGGTTGGGGGCTTTATGTGTCGTGGAATGACTGGGTAGAGGTGGAGCGCCTCGCGGCGGATGAAGCCCGCCTGCAACGCTGCTGTGCAGCGTATCTGCAATATCTCAACAGCCCGCTCAAGCGTCTTTTCAGTAACTGGGCAACCGCGGTGGAGAACAGGTGGCTCGACCAGTAATTGCCATTACGGGACCCCAGCGTGGGGCGATTGGTCCACGGTTGCTGGTGGCAATGGCGATCCGCCTTTATGGCGGGAATCCGCTACAACTCCGTCCGGGTGATGAGCAGCGGGACCTTGAATATCACGGTGTCGTTGTGACCGGCGGCCACGATGTCGAACCGGTACTTTATGCAGCGGAACCTGAGATTGAACCCAACTACGATACAGCTCGCGATGCGCTGGAAATCGCAGTGATCAACGATGCGCTCGAACGAAAGCTACCCTTGCTGGGTATTTGTCGGGGCAACCAATTACTCAATATTTGCCGGGGCGGATCACTGCACCAGGAATTGCGCTCCCGGCGTAGGCAAACTTCCAACCGGTGGACCATCCTGCCGATCAAGACACTGTGTATTGCCGCTGAACCGGAAACAGGGAGCAGTGTGCTGGCCACACTTTTTGAGCGTGGTCGTTCACGGATCAACAGCCTGCACAATCAGGGTATCGACCGTGTTGGTGACGGTCTTGTGGTCACCGGTCGCGACCTTGATGGCATCGTACAGGCCATTGAAGACCCTTCCCGGGATTTTTTGCTGGGCGTGCAATGGCACCCTGAATTTCTGCTGTATATGCGTCGTCAGCGCGCCCTGTTCAAGGAAGTTGTCAGGCATGCAAAAATACATAAAGAATACATTGACAGACTGAAGTATTGATAAGGCGATGTATCTATAGTTGAACAACCGTTTATCGACTATCAGCAGGTTTCCTTCCGTTTTGACAGAGTCTTCCGGGTGACCGCCCTATCTCAGTGCAGGCAATTGCCAGCTATGTTAAGTTCGTCACCGCGCTGTTTTTTCAATGCACGCTGTTTGGATAATTGGTCATGAACAACCGCCCCGGCTGGGTTTTTTACATGTCGCTGCTGCTATTGGCGGCTTTTGTCGGACTGGGAGCTACCAACCCCGAGCGGCTGTCGGAATGGGCTGGGGCCGGTCTAAAGTTTACGACCGAGCATTTTGGCTGGCTGTACCTGTTTGCCACCAGTGGCTTTCTCCTGTTCTGCATCGGCATTGCCACGAGCGATTACGGCCACATCCGTCTTGGTGCGGAGGGAGAGGCAGCAGAATTTCCCTATCTCACCTGGCTAGGGATGATTTTTTCGGCCGGTATGGGTGTGGGACTGGTGTTCTGGGCAGTGGCCGAGCCCATGAGTCACTTTGTCAGTCCGCCTTTTGGCGAGGCCGAGCCACGCAGTCCCCAAGCGGCGGGGGCTGCGATGCGCTACGCGCTGTTTCATTGGGGTTTTCACCAGTGGGCCAATTTTGCGTTGGTCGGGTTATCCATTGCCTATGTGCGCTTCCGGATGCAGCGCCCGGGGCTGATCAGCGAGACTTTTCGACCCCTGCTGGGTGACAGGGTGGATGGTGCTCGCGGCCATCTGATCAACGTTCTGGCGGTGGTCTCGACGGTATTTGGTGTGGCTACCACGCTGGGGCTGGGTGTTATTCAGATTAACAGTGGGCTGGTGTCAGTGAGCGATGTGCCTTTTGGTGCCAACCAGCAGCTGATGATTCTGGCCGGCATCTCGATGATTTTTCTGGTATGTGCGCTGGCGCCACTGGAGAGCGGCGTGCGTTACATCAGTGACGTGAACATGTTGCTGGCGGGTGCGCTGCTGGTGTTTGTGTTTTTTGCCGGTCCCACCGATTTCATTACCGCCGCGATGACCAACGCCATCGGTGATTATTTTGGCAATATTATGGGCATGAGTTTGGTGATGACTCCCTATACCGGCGATGACTGGGTAGAGCGCTGGACGATTTTTTACTGGGCCTGGGGGCTCTCCTGGGCCCCATTTGTTGGCAGTTTTATTGCCCGTATCTCCCGCGGTCGCACCATCCGGGAATTTGTCGTGGGTGTGATCGGCATGCCGGTGCTGCTGAGTGTGTTGTGGTTTTCAACCTTTGGCGGCTCGGCACTGTATTTTGAACTGTTTGAAGGTGCAGCCCTGGGCAATGCGGTGGTACAGGAGATGAGCTCTGCCCTGTTCGCCACCCTGGCACTTCTACCGGGAGCGGAGATTGTCAGTATTCTGATGCTGGTGCTGATCATTCTGTTTGTGATTACCTCGGCCAACTCCGCCACGTTTGTATTGGGCATGTTCACCAGCAAGGGTGTACTCACGCCCAGCCGCTGGTCGCGGGTGACCTGGGGCGTGATTCAGGTGCTGGTGGCCGGCGTATTGCTACTCAGTGGCGGACTGGCGGCACTACAGACCATCTCCATTGTGGCTGCCTTTCCGTTTATGATTCTGATGATTTTTATGGCCGCCTCTTTGCTCCGTTCCCTGCGCACCGAGCGTCGCCAGCAGGAGTTGCACGAAGCCATGACTCGCGAACGGTTGCTCCGGCTACTGGACCGCAGCGATCACCTTGGGGAGTCGGAGCGACCAACAGAATTTGATGAACTGCGCGAAGAACTGATAGAACAGGTCAGTCAAGGGGAATCCTCTCGATCGGAGTAAACACTCTCTAGCAGCAGCGTTCCGCCATTCATGTGCATCGAATCCAGTGCAAGTTCCTGTTGTGGTTGGTTTGCCTGACCGGTCATCTGATCGCCGCTCTGCTCAATCGGAGCTCGGCGGTAAACGTATTGATTGTCGTTACGGCGGCACTATGGGCCAGGTTTCTGATGGAGCAGATTGATGGGCAGAGAACCACTATTGAGGATGCTAGATGTACGAAGGCTCTGGATGACTATCGCCCTGCCCTTGCTGCCGGCTGGTCAGCACAGTTTCAACCTGGGCTTGAGCAGTTGCCTTCACCCTTCTTCCTCAAGCGCTACCTGCCAGTGCTCGGGCCCATAGCGTAGCGGGCCAGTGTAGTTAGGAATTTTAGGAACAAAACCACTTTCAACAATCGAGTCGGGCTTTCAAAAGTAGAGCCGCTGCCTATCTGCAAGAGCTCGGCATATCATATCTCTTATTGTCCCCGACAGATCACCGGAATGTAATCAGCGTTTGAGGGGGAGATACTTCAGCAGGTCAGTAATGGCGACTGGCAATGGCGGTTTCTTCCCTCTTGCTTGGCACGGTACAACGCATCATCGGCCTGCTTTAACAGGGCGTCTGCTTCGGGTATATGTGTCGTTCCTATGGCGGGTATCAGTGTCGCTCCTCCCGTGCTCACAGTAATCGCTGCCTCCAGATTATCCAGTTTACTAACTAACCGGGAAAGGCGCTTTGCCACGGTATAACAACCAGCTTCATCAGTATGTGGCAGCAGGAGCAAGAACTCCTCACCGCCTAGCCGTATAACGGTATCAGTTATACGAGCCACCTGCTTGAGAGCGATAGCCAGTTTCCGGAGTGCCACATCCCCCGCAGGATGACCGTACGTATCGTTATAATGTTTAAAGTGATCAACATCCACGATCACCAGCGACAGCGGCTCACCAGTTCGCGAACTACGCTGTAACTCTTCCTGCATCCGCTTATCCAGTGCACGTCGATTACCAAGTTGAGTCAGTGGGTCCGTAGCGGACAACAGCTTTAGTTTTCGATTCACTGACTCCAACTCTTTTTGACGGCAGAGCAACTCCGCTTCTGCGCGCTTCTGGGCCGTGATTTCTTGAATCTGTGAAACAAAATACTCTGGATTGTCTTGCTCGTCGCGAACCACTGAAACACTCAGAAGGACCCAAATCTCACGCCCATCCTTATGAAAATACCGCTTCTCCATCCGATAAGTGTCACGCTCACCCGCCAGTATTTCACACAGAAACTTCAAATCGGTATCCAGATCATTCGGATGAGTAATGGCCTGAAAGTCAATAGCCAACAATTCGGTTGCCGTATAACCTAAAATTTTGGTAATCGCACGATTGACCCTTAACCAGCGGCCCTCAGGGCTCACCAAAGCCATCCCGATCGGGGCATATTCGAACGCACTCTCAAACAGCCTGATGTTGTCACGCAACCGTTTGACAGCATCCCGCCTCTCACGATCAACCTGATGCTGCTCAATGACCTGACCGATTCGCCCGGCCATGAGTTCAATGAGTTCTATATCAATCTCATCAAAAGGGTGCTCTCGGACTTCTGGCGCCGTGAAATTCAAGGTGCCATGTATTTCTCCATTAACGTGAATAGGCGTGGCAAGGTAAGCCTCCAGTTGCATCTGTCGGTAAGCCGGATGGCCATTGAAAGCAACATCCTCTGCTGCATGGGTGACCGCCATGGTCGAGTCTTTGCTGACAACTACCGAGCAATAGGTCTCACCGAGTGGCAGGGTATCCCCGGTGATCAAGCCCGTGGTACCGGGTTCAATAGCAAGAATCGTATATTGATCACCGCGGATTCGACTGACAATACCCGTCGGCATGTCGAATAAGCGCATCCCCGTTTTAAGATAATCAGCGTAGAGCTCGCTGTAGGAATGATATCGGCTCAAGCTGAGCCGGTGAAATTCACGAAAATGGTCTGCCCGACTGGCAAACCTACTGGTGTTTAAATCCGTCATAAATAGGGGTTGATCCTGACTGATGACAAGCGGCTTGCTTCTGAGGCATAGCACACAAGTACTTTGTTATTATCTCAATTACTATTAGCCGACACAAACATGTCTAATTTGTAGGATAAGGAAGATTCAAGTTAGCTGATTTACCCGATTTATTCACTTGGAGACGAGATAACACCCCAGATTGCCCGGATTACTCTGTTGCCTTTCTACCTTGCCATTAAGGTGATAAGCACCCTCCAAACTCTGTTCATACCGAGTCGAGGAAAACAAACACGTTGTTGAGGCGAAGGATATCTACCAAGACCAGAGAGCTAAAAACCTGATGATCGTTCCCACATATCAGCACATAAAACAGCTGATTTTTTATATTAAACCAGCAATATGTCTGCTCGGTATTTATAGTTGACCAAAGGCGTCTTTGGCCCATTCGATACTTTTCAAATACAGGCTGCCAAGTTCTTCCGGGCTTAGGCAGGTTAAGTTTTCATGTGCCAATTCCCAGCGTTCATAAGAGAGAACATCATTAAGGATATCTCCAGCAGGACCTTCCTGGAAAAGAATCGCCTGTCGCATTTGCTCACCAATTGGCATCTGCTCCAATGCTTCCGCCAAGGGGATATCCAACATACTATCAAGAGAAGACAACATTCCTATCAGAAATAGATTTCCCGCCTGTTCTCCGCACTGAAGCGCAGTCAATTCGCACATTTTTCCCCGGATCAGCGCTTGCTGGAAACTGGCGCCGGGCTTGCCTGACAATGTCGCTAATGTCAAAACGTTAACCCAACGTCTTACTTCGTTCAGACCCAGATAAGATACAGCGTGTGTTATGGACTCCATTTTATTGCGCAGGCCAAAAAACGCCGAATTAATATAACGAAGCAATTTATAGCTTAAACCAGCATCTTGAGAAACGATTGAGGCAAGCTCCGAAAAAGTAACATCAGGGTCATTTACCAGTGTTAACAGCTTCACTGCAGCAAGCTGATTAACACCTACTCGCCGGCCTTTAACAGTATTTGGCTTACTGAAAAAAAAAGCCCTGGAACAGCTCACAACCTGCATCACGAAATAATTCAAACATTTCATGAGTTTCAACCTTCTCGGCCAAGATGGTCAGGTTGTAAGGTTTGAGCTCTTGAATTAGATCCAGAGTTTCCTGTAGTGGGTTGGCCAGCACATCGAGTTTCACAATATGGGCGAACTCCAGAAGTGGACGCCATTCTGAACTCATCTGGAAGTCATCTAATGCAAGGGTGTACCCTTCGTTAGAAAGCTCTTTAAGTGCGCTGATTATTCGCAAATCAACTGCCACATTTTCCAGAACCTCGATAACGATGCGATCCTTGGGTAAATAAAGTGGTATTTTTTCCAACAGATTTTGGGCAGTAAAATTAATAAATGCTTTTGAGTTACCAACTACGTTATTAAGTCCGATTTCAAGAATAGTGTCCGTAATTATTTGATTGGTGGCCTCGCTTGAACCATCTTTGCTGCTCAGGTCAAAATCCTGACCTCTGAACAAAAGCTCATAGGCGTGAATTGACATGTTTGAGTCAAGAATTTCCTGACGTCCGACAACTATATTTGTCATCTACTGTTCCTTGTTTTCTCATGATTTTACTATCCATTTTTTAAAATACCTACTTTTAAAATGGCCAATCCCGAGACTGGGTTATGAAGATTCTGGCAAACGTACAATGACAAAGAATAAATGCCTTTTTGTTCAGGTCCACACGCAACTTTGTTGTTAATTGCCCGACACTTCAACACTCCCTGCTGCCACAACAACAGACCCATGCGTCTTTGGTGAAACAGTTAATCTTGTAGGTCAATCGCCTGTATACGATGCCATATGTACAATCTATGCTGGTTGCCCCTTAGAACTGGTGCAGCATCCCGAGCGGGGTATTCTGCCCTTGCAAACATCTTATTTTGCTAAGCTGTTTCAGGCGGTGGTACCGTACGTGCACCGGGCTTTCCAGTATATCAATAAGGATTAAATCAGTGCAGATGATAACAATTGGTTCTATTCATGCCTCACTTTGCTACGGTTACAACCCGATCTGGAGTTACACTCAGGCGTGGACAGCTGGCAATACCCGTGGATAATCATCATCGATGTGTTCCTAACCGCCCCCTGAGACGCAAAACGTGAATACATTCGCAGTACGTCGCCACTTCGTCGTTATCCTCGCCTTAGGGGCACTCGCCATCACAGCACCATCGTCGGCAAATACTGAGTTTTCCACTTGCCTCATGTCGCTTCAGGCACAGGCCCGCAGCGCGGGCATCAACGAAAGCATTCTGAGGGATGTCGTCCCCAGCCTGCAGCAACAGGAGCGGGTCATCAGTCTTGACCGGAAGCAACCCGAGTTCCTGCAGACCTTTTCCGAGTACCTTGATCTGCGCGTCACTCCGGAGCGTGTCGAACGCGGGCGGGCGCTGCTCGAAAAGTACAGGTCGTTTCTCCTGGATCTGCAGGAGCAGTATGGTGTGCCTCCGCAGTATCTCGTGTCTTTTTGGGGTCTGGAAACCAATTACGGCAGCTACCTCGGTCGCATGCCAACACTCGATTCACTGGCGACGCTGGCCTGTGATCAGCGGCGCAGTGATTTTTTCTCAGGTGAATTTATTGCAGCCCTGCAGCTGATGCAGCGCGAATCCCTCGAATCTGCGGATATGCAGGGGTCCTGGGCAGGCGCCGTAGGGCATACCCAGTTCATGCCCTCTTCATACTTGCGCTATGCCGTGGACGGTGACGGTGATGGCCAGATCGATCTGTGGCGCAGTGAACGCGATGCCCTGGCATCCGGTGCCAACTACCTGAAAGCTCTGGGCTGGCAGTCTGGTCTACGCTGGGGCCGAGAAGTGCAATTACCCGACAACTTTCCGTTTCAGTTTGCCGGTCAGCGCGACCAGCGTCGGCCGCTACACGAGTGGGCAGCCCACGGGGTAAGACTCAATGATGGCGGAAAACTGCCCAACACTAACATCGACGCCGCGCTGCTGGTGCCGGCCGGGCACCGCGGGCCCGCATTTCTCATCTACGATAACTTCGATATCATCATGCGCTGGAATCGCTCCGAGCTCTACGCTATTGCCGTAGGCCACCTGGCCGATCGCATCGCAGGTGCTGGCGCACTGCGCAATGGCACCAACGTCCAGGAGCCCCTGCGCAAAACTGATATTGAACTTGTCCAGGAGACACTGAACGCAATCGGTTATGATGCCGGTCCCGTTGACGGTGTGCTTGGCTCCGCAACCCGCAGTGCACTGCGTGAATTCCAGCTCGCCAATAATATGGTTGCGGACGGCTATCCCAACCCATCAACGCTGGAAGCTATCGCCACACATGACAGGCGCTAATTAATCGCTCAGCGTCCCGGAACAATATCAGCTGCAGCTGTTCAACAGCCGGTCCTGGATTATTATGAATTCAGTTTCATCAAATGCAGCACACGGAATGTGTCGTTTAACTATTACTTCTAACCCCATTCGACAGTTGCTGGAATTTTTCTCGAAACATTTTTAACAGATAAATATAATTATCTAATTTTATTGGTTATTTTTTAAAAACAACCTAATGACTGAAAAGTTTTTTTCGCCTCAACATGGCTTATTGGAGCACCAATGCACGCTGCCACCCTTATGCTGATTATTTTGAGCGCCGGACTTGTCAGCCAATGGATTGCCTGGCGAATCCATCTGCCAGCAATCGTTGTGCTGATTACAGCCGGCCTTGTTCTGGGGCCTGTGAGCGGCATCATCGAACTGGGTTTATCTCAGGCCGAACTGACAGAGCTTATTGGTATGGGGGTCGCCATTATCCTGTTCGAAGGCGGCATGGATTTGAAGCTCGGCGAAATCCGACGCGTTGGTCACGGTGTTGGCCGCCTGACAATTCTTGGCCCACCGCTGGCTTGGATTTTCGGTGCATTGGCCGCGCATTTTGTTGCCGGATTGAGCTGGCCAGTCGCCTGGGTGCTTGGCGCTATTCTGGTGGTCACAGGTCCGACTGTGATCCTGCCTTTGCTGCGCCAGGCGCGTCTCAACGGGAAGTCGGCTTCACTGTTGAAATGGGAAGGAATCGTCAACGACCCGATGGGGGTATTGCTGGCGGTGCTCACTTTTCAATACTTCACGCTCGCCGGGAGCGATTGGTCACAGGTGCTCACAGGGCTCGGTGCGGCAATCGCCGCAGCGGCACTGTTGGGCGGCGTGGGAGGATGGCTCACAGGCTGGTTCTACCGGCGTGGAGGAGTTCCTCCTCATCTCAAACCACCGCTACTGATGTTGCTGGTGCTGGCGGCTTACTGGGCCAGCAATCTCATCCAGCATGAGGCAGGGTTGCTGACCGTGACAGTGATGGGCCTGGTCATCGGCAATATGAAACTGGTCGAGCGTGAGCCACTGCGTCACTTTAAAGAAAATCTCACCATCGTACTGGTATCGGTGCTGTTTATTGTCATCCCTTCCCAGCTCAGAATTGATCAGTTGGAGTTGCTGAACTGGCGAGTGATGGCCTTTGTGCTGGCTATCCTGTTGCTGGTGCGGCCACTGTCCATCTTGTTGGCGACCCTGGGTGCACCCATGCGCGGCGAGGACAAACTGCTACTGGCGTGGATTGCACCAAGAGGTATCGTAGCCGCAGCCACTGCGGGCATCTTTGGACCGGCACTGATTGCTGCCGGCTATCAGGACGCCGAATTGCTTCTACCAATCGTTTTTCTGATCATTTTCGTGACCGTATTGGCACACGGTCTCACTCTCGGGCCACTGGCGCGAAAATTGTCTCTAGCAGCAAAAGAAGAAAACGGTCTGCTGATCGTAGGGGCCTCTCCCTGGACTCAGGCCCTGGCAAAGGCCCTCAAGGATCTTGAGGTGGACGTGGTTGTCACCGATGGATCTTATCAACGCCTTAAACCAATCCGCATGGATGGTATCAAGGTCTACCATGGAGAGATTCTCTCCGAACATGCCGAGCATGAGTTAGATGATGAGCATTTAAGTTTTCTACTGTGCGCTACCGACAATCATTACTACAACGCGCTGGTCTGCAAAGCACAGGGCGCCCAGTTCGGACACCACCGCACTTTTCAGCTACGCCCTCACGAGGAGTCAGGCCAAGAGCAGAAACGTCTGACCTTGCAGCAGCGTGGCTATTTCGCCTTTGAGCCACCAACAGATTTTTATACCCTCCAACAACGTCTGAACGATGGCTGGACAATACAGTCAACGCGCCTGAGCGAGGATTTTAATCTCGACCAGTTGGAAAGCCGGCTGGGTGAATCCGGCATTGACTGGTTATTGCTTGGCAGCCTGTCTCCACAGGGTAAATTACGGATTTGTTCGAGCGAACAGCCCTTTAAGTTCTCGACTGGTTGGACCTTAATCTATTTTTGCCCAGGGGACACCACCATGACACAAACGGATAGAACGAAGCCAACCGACACAGCTGCCTGAGTGTAAATGAAGCCGCAACGACTTAAATCGTGACCGATGTGGCAACCGGGCAGGCTGCTGTGGGGAAACAACCCATAAGAAAACCCGTCTGCCCAGCGCGCTCTGATCATCTGAACCGGATGATCGATACCAATTTGGACAGCAGATAGTCTTCCTCGCAATTGCGCAAACTAGTGAATATCTGAGTAAATGGATTAAAAAATCTGTCAGTTAATCCGGTTTCTAACGGCCAACATCTGGATTTTCAAAATAGCTTGTACGTGATGTCGCACAGGAAGCTTTATTTCTCAACTCCGTTGCCATCAAAAAAAAACAGTAGAACAGAAAGTTGCGCAAGTATTTCCTGGCAGTTGCACTGGACGCCAACCCAGTCGATTTCGAAACTAACAGGTAATGGACTGATACCAAGGAGGGCTGCTTCCTGCAGGACCGATAACCGTTTTGCCCATCAAAATGAGCGCCAGAGCCAGCAACAGATAGGTGGTATTGGCAAAAATTTGGCAATAGGCAATTTTACTGAATAACGGGCCAATACCCAGGCCAGTAACACCAGAAAAGCAACACCGAGGACAAGACCGCCGATAACGGATGGGTATTGATGTGTTGCTGGATATAGGCCTGCCATATCATCCAGAGGTGGAGATACTACTACTTTTGTTGGGGTCCAGAATTATTGAACCACTACACACCCGTCAGTTTCTGGGGAATACAGTGAATGAGTTCGGTTAGAACATAGAAAGCCCTAAATTTCATGCATCAGTCAAATGAATCCATCTCTAAAAACGCCGTTATTGCTACCACCCTGCCATCCTGATCAGAGTACGTCGCCATAGCTGATAAAGTGCCAGCGCTCTTTCAACAACTCGCGCAACGAGCCACCGAGACGAAGATTCAGATCCTGCGGATGAACACCGATGCGCAGGGTTCGCCGAGAGATGCGGGCCATTCCGATTTGGCTGCTGTTCCATAGCCGGAGGATCGCCGCACGAAACCCGGAATCGGCTTCGAATCCCACCAGTGGCAGCGGATGCAGGTGAGCGGTACGCAAGTCCAATACACCGCGCAGCACCTCAATTCGCGCGAAATCCAGTGATGCCAGCGATTGTCGCGCAACTGCGCCCAGCGCCCAGGCCGGCGGCACGTAAAGTGACGGTGCAGGCAGATCGTGTTCGGCGAACCAGGCGTGTGAGCGGCGCATCAGCGCCAGAATGCTTTCGCCGTCGAGCGCTAGGTGTTCGGCGACATTGCGCGACAACAGGGTCGAGTGAAGTCGGTGGTAAAGGCTCTGCGGCGTCCCCACACGGTGCAGCCAGCCATGCGCGGCGAGTTCGTGGCCGAGTCCCGCCAAATCCCGCAGCCGGTCGAGTTGTTCGTCACGCCAATCGCATCCGGGTACAACCAGCAGGGTCATGGGCGGGATCGCGTGAGTGCTACAGAATGCCAGGAAATCTTCCACCAGGGAGAGCGTCTCGGGCATCACGTCGTGCATTGACAGCACTGCTCGGAGTTGGCTATTCATGCCGGTTTTTACGCGCGTACCGTTCCACAAAATCCAGCCACTGACTAATGGTGTGGCTGTTCAGGGTTTCAGCGGCCCTGCGTGCAGCAGCAGCTTTTTCCTGCCAAGTACTCGCCGGGAGCTCACTCAGCTGGTGCAACACTTGCGCCAGGGACTCGCCCTCACCCAGGGTGAACAGCGAGTCCTTTAGCAACGGCCAGTCGTGAATACCGGCGTTGGCGGCCACCAGGGCAGGACGGCCGCGTGCCATCGCTTCCAATGCGACCGTGCCAAAGGTCTCCATATGGGAGGGCAATATCAGCAGCCCGGCAGCGTCCATTTCCGCGCGCAGGGCGTCACGTTCCAGCCAGCCGGTCAACCGCAGATTGGGCAGCAATTGAGCCTCGCGCTCGAGCTCACTACGGAGCGGACCGTCGCCAGCTATGACGAAGCGGATGTCCGGCAGTGCTTTCACAGCATCGAGGATAGCGGGCAGGTTTTTCTCCGGCGCCAGACGTCCGGCGAACAGTACCTGCCGCAGATTCTCTGTGGGAGGCACAATCGGGGTATCGAGAAACGCTCGCGATAACGGGGTACCCATCACATCCACACGGCGCGCGCCAAGGCTTTCCACGGTGGCGTTGAGGCTAGAATTGTTGACCAGCACTGAGTCGCTATTGCGGCAGAGAATACGATTGACCTGTACCAGGTACCAGTGCGCCAGGCGGAAGAACCAGGTGTCACCGTAAAGTTTCGCCAGCCCTTCGAAATGCGTGTGGAACGCGGTCAGAAATCCAGCACCGCTGCGCCTGGCAAGCCAAAGCCCCAGCAACCCGAATGGCCCCGGCGTTACCGAGATCACCAGGTCAGGCCGCAGCGCATGGAACTCGCGGTGGATACGCAGCACATTGGGGGTGATGAGTTTCTGGGTAGAGTCGCCGGGCAGAGGCAGGGCGAAGTGCAGTAATCGTTTTTTCACCACCGGCTGGAACAGTATCAGTTCGCCGAGTTGCGGCCCGAGCTGGGCGGCGAGGTCTTCATAATAGGCTCCGGCGCCGTTACGTGCGGGTAATGCGTCGGAAAAAATTGCCACCCGCAGCCGGCTCGCATCGCGTTGCCGGCAGCTCGGTTCAGTGCCTGAGGCGATCCCGGTACCGATACCGCTGCTCATGATGAGCCCGCCGGTGGTTCGAGTATCTCCCGGTAAATGCTTACCAGGTCAGGTTGTGGCACCTCGGCTTCTGACAGCGGCGAGTGGACGTGCCCGCTGCCGCCATAGTCACGGGCCTCTCTGGCAGCATCCTCCAGTACCCGTTGCAACGCATCGGTGAGCGGGATCCCCAGCTGACGCAGTGTCGCGGTGATGGCGGTCTGCGTTTCGTTCTGTAATTGGCTGTGATCAACCACGGCGAAACGACTGGCCGGCAGGCAGCGGCGCTGCTCACGTAGTTGCTGATAGACATGTTCCAGGCTCACTTGAAACTCATGCGTGACATGATCCGATGCCGCCGTCGTACCAAAAAAAACCAGACCGTTGCGAATGGAACTGAGCTGGGAGCGCAGCGCCCCACCCGGCTCACGCAGACAGACCAGAAAGCGCGAGTCATCGAAACTTTCAGCGAGCTCGGGCAACCAGGAACCAAAGGCGGCGTTCTTAGACAACAGTCGGCGCCCACTGCCATTGACGTAGAGATGTTTCTGTAGACAGGACCGATAAAAATTCAGCAGCACGGTGCGTTCGTAATCCGGCAGTTCGCGCAATCGCCCCAGCAGCCACAACGACTTACTGGCGGGAAAGGCCAGCACGAGGATAAAACAGCCACCCGCGGGCAACAGCGTGAGGTAATCCTCTTCGGCAGCCTGCAGGCCAACCTCGTGAATGTGGGCAAAACCACCCGTCACCCGACGGGTAATTGTATCTCCGAGCCGCTGCAACGGTCTGCCGAGCAACCGATCCAGGGCAGCGAACATACCGAACAGTTTCCGCTCGGAAACCGATGGGGCGAACAGTGCCTCCCAGGTATGAAAGGTAGTGAAACTGGCCGTATCGCGAGCCAGTGTGCGGTGCAGGAAAGTTGTTCCGCTGCGGGGCACGCCACTGATGAACAATGGCTGGTGAATTTCAACGCTGCGCCAGCCGGAAAAAAACAGCTCGTCGAGCAGAAAACCCAGCCAGTGTATGGTCTGCAACAACAGGAACAGCGGAAACAGAATCAGCAGGACGGCCAGTCGCCGAGGACCCAATGGCCCAGCACGGCGACCTTCAGCTCCGAAAGCTTCAATGAACCAACGCGCGTGCAATCGCACACTGAGCAGGAAAGCATCTCTCATGAAGCCGCACCGGGGTTTTCCGCCCGGTTGCTGAACACCAGCCTGCTGGACACTGTGAAGTTGAATGCCAGGCCGACCAGGCCGCCGATCCAGATAGCAACCAGTGGCAACAGCAGTAGTGCCTGCGGCTGGATCAGATGACTGTAACCCAGTGCAATTACGCCGTTGAACACGCCATAGTTGAGGAGTCCTCCGGCGGCATGAACGCCAAAATGTCCGGCCATCTGGCGATGAAAACTGCCGCGCTGGTCGCGCCCGAAAGTGAAGTAACGGTTGAGCAGATAGCCCACCATGATTGCTGTGGTCAGCGAAATGATGCGGGCGACATGTAGCTTCATACCAAACAGCCAAGGCAGCAGGTAAGTACCACCAACGTCGATCAAAGACATCTTCAACCCAACGGTGGCGAAGCGCAGAAACTGCGCGAGGCGGCTTTGCGAATGAAGATAACGACAGAGGTACCACTTCATCGGAAACTTTTGCCGGGTTTAAGACAGGAGCAACGGACATTATCGGATGCCGGCAGGAGGTGTCAATCGGCGTCTTTCAGGCAGTAGCCAACGGCTCTCTGCATGGCAGTGATGAACAAGAAAAGGCAAATTACCTAACATAGACCATAAATAGAACACTGTTCGCTGATTCCAGAACGACACGGCAAAGCTGTTCTTTTTAATCACAGCCCACTTTAAAATTCAACGCGCTATCATCCGACCTCTTCGTTTGGTGTATCCAACCAACCGCCTCCCTAGCGCGGTTCGTCAGGCTGATGTAGGTTGAAACGCGCCGATAGCGAAATGGCAAACCAGCATACTTCCATCGCCAGCACCGGCCAGTTGGTGTCTAGGTAAAGCTGCGGCAGTAGTACGAATGCCGCATAGGCATTCCATAGATGGTAGGGGCCAATTGACAGTCGGCGTGCGGCGAACAACAGATAGGCGGCACTGAAGGCAAATGTTGAGCTCCAGCCAATGATCGCCACCGCCAACTGCCATTGCCAGAATAGCGCGGGCAACGCGGCCACCCAACACAATCCGACACCGACTGTGAGAACGCTTGGCCCTACCCTTACGAACCTGAAACTTCCACCTATCAACAACCAGACACTGATCGCCGCCCAGAAAAAATTTATGCCCACCGCCTGCCAGGAGGCAATGGCTGCAGAAGATACCACCAAAGACAGGGCGGCAACGCCGTTGGCCGAGAAATACACGGGTCTGTGCCAGCGCGGATAGAAGGCGAGGTAAGCATAATTGGCAAGGTAAAGCAGGGTGCCGAACCAGCCCAGCAATTCAAAACCGGTCATAACTATTCAATTTCGATGTGCAGGTTCTTGACGTAGAACTCCCGACCAACGTGAGGACCATCGACGATGCGGATTTTTGATAATGCCACCATGGCAGCGTATAGTTTGGGGGAGTTGAACTCTTTAAATACTGCATCACTCCAATCCAGCACCAGCCCGCGGCTGCCGGGCGGAATCATGACGTAGCGGTTGTCGGGATGCTCTCCCTGCCGCTGAGTCTGTCCGATGATCACAGGATGTCCCTCCCCCACTACCAGACGCACATAGCCAGTACTGCGCCCGGCATCCAGCGAGGTTTCCTGCACCTCGTCCTGCTTGTTCACCCCTGCCAGCTTTTCCAGTGCCTCATCGAACGCCTTGATAAATGCCTCCCCCTGCGGATCGTCGTGGGTCACCAGATGAACCGTATCCTGTGACAGATAGTCCTCGCCGGGGATATGGCGAAAGGAACGGTATTGCCAGGGGAAATGCTCCAGGACCAATGCCTGCCCTACGAGCCTGGTCATGGGCAACAGATCAATATCACCGTTGAACAAAGCGCGCAGGGCGAGCACTTCCGACTGATACTCCGTGGCACCGACCAGCCATGCCTCGAATTTCTCACCATAGGCATACTCGGCCACGCGACCGAGTCGAAGATCGCCGATAGAATCCGGCGGTGAGGAAAAATCCCGGTGCTCTCGGCTGTAATAGAGCACATTGTCCACTGTCATCAGGGGTGCAGAAAAGCGCACATCGGGATAGAGCTGTTTGCGGCGAGCCGTCTCGAAATACGGAAAGGACAGGCGAATTTCGTTATTGTTGACCATTTCGTAGGCCAGCGAAAAATCCACATATTGCCACTGCGGATCGAGACGCATATTGCGCAGGGCAAGCTCGACAATACGTGTGATGGCGCCAGTCTCCTGACCCTGCGCCCGATTCACATAAGGTGGCCATACGTCTGTATAGACGTCCACTGCGGTGAAAGGACCGGCGGGAGCTGTGCCCGACAGTAGTGCTGAACACAACAGTGCACTTTTAACGCAGTTTGAGAACTGCATACAATGCTCCCAGCAAAATCACAATCAGTAAATTAACCCCCATGAAAAGATCGATATTCCAGGTCGCCAGGACACTGAGTAGTCCCGATGTCTGCTCGTCGTAGTAATTCAGTGTTGGTGAAGTCACCATCTCCCGGCTGTAGGTGACGAATTGAAGCGCGAGATCGAGTATGGCAAACAGGCCTATCAGCGCCAGCAGGCTGTCGGTGAGAATCGAGGCCAGGGAGCGCTTTTTATTATTGATTTCGTTAATGCGGGTCGAACAGACATCCACCATCCGCTGTGCATTTTCCAGCAGGTCGTCGAAATCCCAGGCCTGTAGTATCTCTTCCATCCACTGTTTTTTTGCGCGAACCAGGTGGTTGCGTGCTTCGTAATAGGTCGTAATGTGAAGCTGTGTGCGGGCCCTTACCCGTTGCAGTTTCAGCTCGCTGGTTTTCAGGTTTTTCTCGAGAAACACATCGGAAATATCCGCGAGAAGATCGCGGTTGATGTAGTGTTGTACCGCATAAAAATACTGGGCCAGAATCATGGCGTCGACTTTCTGGCGATCCGTCTGGTGCTCCTGTGCAACGATCACATAATTCAGCCAGCGCAGCGAATGGCGCAGCCGACCGTTGATAATATCCTCGGCATCTTCGGGCCGGATGGTCGCATCCAGCCATTGATGAAGCAGAGCCTGAGTGTTTTCGTGCTGCACCTCCTCTGACGACAGATTAAGTATACTGCCGACCCAGAGACACTTCAGGTCGCTGCATTCTTCACGCAATTGCAGGTTGTCAATATTTGCCTCGCGCAGAGCAGCCATAATGCGGGCAAATTCCCGGTTGGCAAATTGACTTATGGCGAGTTTGGTTTGCTCTTCGGCCCACTCTTTCAATGCATGGGCGTCAATATCCGGCGTCGGCTCCAGCACCAGTTCCACCACGGCCAGTTCGCTGTTGAAGCAATGCAATGTCAGTTCAAAGCCGTCGACGCTTCGACCCCACCAGTAGCCCAGCCGTATATCGCGGTCGTCACGGGTGATATCCGAATAGGCAGTGGAACCGGGCTGATCCGTCTGGTCGCCCTCTTCTGCGGAGCAATGCCAATCTGGAGCATGCAATACCTGTCCGTCTCCCAGTGCGGTTATACGCTGCACAAGTTCGCCGTAGGCAGCGGAGAATTCGTTCACGCCTGACCTGACCGACAGCGGATAATGAACCGGTGTGATTGTAGTGATCTGCATCTCCGGACTGCCCCTGAAACACTGGTCGGGTCAGTATACGCAACAGCGACAGTAAATTGGAGGAACAAGCCCAATTAACCCGGCTAGAACTTGGGGAAGCTACTTCACTGCATTGGGTTCAGAGTGATTTGAGTGGCGAGCTGCGGACTGGATACTCTGCACCAGCGCACGCAGGCCATTGCCGCGGGTGGCGCTGAGGTGACGTATCAGGTCAAGAGTTTCGAAGTAGCCCTCGATGTCGAAATCGAGGATGTCCTGGTTAGTTTTGCCATTGTAGGCGGCAAGGATAATACCCAGCAGGCCTTTGACAATGAAGGCATCACTGTCAACCTCGAAGAAGAGGCGGTCGTCTTTCTGCAGAGTGTTAAGCCAGACCTGGCTCTGGCAACCGCGCACAAGGCGCTCATCGGTTTTCAATTCATCATCCATGGGTGGCAGCTCCTTACCCAGGTCGATGATGTACTGGTAGCGATCTTCCCAGGTATCGAAGAAGGCCAGTGTCTCCTTGATGTCATCGGCGCGGATAGAGCTTCCGAAAGGATTACTGGGAATGTTCTCGATTGTCGTCATGATGGATGGGGTTTCCGCTAACTAGAAAAACATGCCGGTTTCGAGCTGCGCCTCTTCGGACATCATCTCCCGGCTCCAGGGTGGATCGAAGACCAGCTCCACATGAGCACTCTTTACGTTCGGCACCAGCTTCACCCGCTGCTCCACATCGCCCACCAGTACCGGGCCCATGCCACAACCCGGGGCTGTCAAGGTCATCTGGATATCCACCCTGCCGCTGTCCTGATCAATATCCAGATCGTAGATCAGCCCAAGGCTGCGTAGATTAACGGGGATTTCGGGATCGTAGACAGTCTCCAATGCCTGCCAGACCTGATTTTCATCGATGCGGTCATTGCCGGGATCAGCGAAGTTGAGCTCCAGCTTTTTTTGACCCAGCGCATCCGCATCCACACCATCCACCCGCACCATATTGCCCTGATGCACAACGGTATAGTTGCCGCCGAGGGACTGCACGATGGTGACGAAGGATCCGGCCGGGATGGTCACGGAATCACCCACAGGAACCAGTCGCCCCGGGCAGTCACGTGCAACATTGACAATACTGCGTTCCTGACTCATGTTTCTTGTGTCTTGATATCGAAGCTCTCGCCACAGCCACACATATCGGTGACATTGGGGTTTTCGATCTTCAGTGTCTGATTGACGCCCTCGCGGGTATAGTCAATTTCCATACCGCGCAGGGCGATGGCACCTTCACGACTAAAATAGATGGCCACGCCATTATCCAGCGTCAGGGTTACATCGTTTTCTTCCGGAGCAGGCACCTCCTCGATAACATACTTGAAGCCGGTGCAGCCGCTTTTTTTCAGCCCAATGCGCACACCGGCACCACCGTTACGCTGCAGTTGTTCGCGAAAATGTGACGCGGCAGCCGGCGTAATGGTAATTGTCTGTGCAAGATCAA
Source organism: uncultured Porticoccus sp. (assembly GCF_963975625.1). Lineage (NCBI taxonomy): Bacteria > Pseudomonadati > Pseudomonadota > Gammaproteobacteria > Cellvibrionales > Porticoccaceae > Porticoccus > uncultured Porticoccus sp. The sequence goes on along the minus strand of NZ_CAXBHS010000002.1, from coordinate 113,677 downwards.
ATTTCTCTACACTCATAATGCTTCACCTTCCTGCGGCAATCTTATCCTGAATGGATACGGTGCCGCTTACCGTATGAAATTTTGTTAGCCCAACATCCGTCGGGCTTTGGCAAGCCCCTCGAACAAACGGTCGACTTCTGCGCGGGTATTGTACAGGGCAAACGAGGCCCTGACCGTGCCGGGTATCCCGTATTGCGCCATGATCGGCTGAGCGCAATGATGACCAGTGCGAACGGCAATGCCCTGTTGATCCAGTAGCATACCCACATCGGATGGCGGTATGCCATCCAGCAGGAAGCTGAACACACCGGCCACATGGTCGGCCTCACCGAAACGGGTAAGGCCATCAAAGGCCGCCCCCTGTGCCAGGGTGTATTCGAGCACATCGGCCTCATGTGCAGCCACGGCGACTCGATCCAGGTGCTGCAGGTAGTCTACTGCTGCGGCCAGTCCGATGGCACCGGCTATGTCCGGTGTCCCGGCCTCGAAGCGATATGGCAATCCCTGATAGCTGGTGCCGGCGAAACTGACCTGTTCTATCATTTCACCGCCACCCTGCCAGGGCGGCATGGCTTCCAGCAGTTCCCGGCGCCCCCAGAGCACACCGATACCAGTGGGACCGAACATCTTGTGCCCCGAAAAAGCATAGAAGTCGCAATTTAGCGCCTGCACATCAACAGGGGTATGCGCCACCGCCTGAGCTCCATCGATCAGGACTTTTGCCCCCACCCGATGGGCTTTCACTACAATGTCGGCCACCGGGTTCACTGTCCCCAGGGCATTGGAGATGTGACTCACAGCCACCATCTTCACGCGTTCATCAAGCAGCTCATCCAGCGCTACCATATCAATTTCGCCACCCGGTGTTACCGGAATCGGCACCACCTCGGCACCGGTGGATTCAGTGGCCATCTGCCAGGGCACGATACTGGAGTGATGTTCCAGTATTGGAACCAACACCCGGTCACCCCGCTTCAGGTTACTCCGGCCCCAGCTGTAAGCCACAAGATTGATGGCCTCTGTGGTGCCACGTGTCCAGAGGACCTGCTCCGGAGCCGGGCTGTTGATGAAATTTGCCAGCGATTGACGCGCATTTTCTATCGCGGTCGTGGCCTTTTCCGACAGAGCGTGGATACCACGATGCACGTTGGCATTGTAGCCGCGATAATAGTCGCTGATGGCGTCGATCACGGCATTGGGCTTCTGTGATGTGGCGGCATTGTCCAGATACACCAATGGATGTCCGTTGACCTGCTGTTGCAGGATCGGGAAATCACGGCGTACGGCCTCCACATCGAAAACCCGCTCTTGCTGTCTGATGTTTTTTGCCGGTGTTTCCATGCGCCTATTCTGTCCTCTCTCTCTGTGTCACCTGCTGCACAAACATGTCACTCAGTACGGGCTTGAGATACTCGCCCAGGGTGGGGTGCTGCAGGTTGTTGATGAGTTCGTTGATAAAACCGGTACTGAGCATCACTTGTGCATGCTCTCTGGCAATGCCGCGACTGCACAAATAATAGAGCGCATAGTCATCGAGCTGTGCGACCGTGGCCCCGTGGGTACACTTGACATCATCCGCATAAATCTCCAGTTCCGGCTTGGTATCTATTTCCGCCTTGTTACTGGTTAGCAGATTTTTATTACTCAGTTCCGCCACTGTCTTCTGGGCGTCCGGATGAATATGGATGCGTCCGTTGAACACCGCCCGTGCGTTATCGCTGATAACTCCCCGAAAAACCTCTTTGGTTGTACAGTGCGGCCGGGCATGCTCGATGCAGGTATGGTAGTCGATATTCTGGCTGTGCCGCGGCAGGTAGATGCCGTTGAGATCGCAGTGGGCACCATTACCTTCATGGCGCACCACCACATCCAGACGCTTGAGTATCGAGCCCAGCCCCAGGTGAAAACTATTGAGTCTGGCATCGCGATCGAGCCTGGCATGCACGCCACCGATATGCAGGGCATGCTCCTCCTCCAGATGCAACCGGTAGTGGCACAGGCGGGCATTGGCACCCAGCACCAGTTCAGTGACCCCATTGGTGAAACTGTTTTGTTGGGCCCCGTCGCTGGCGAAGTGTTCCACCACCGTGGCCTCGCTGCCAGGCTCCATAACGACCAGTAGCCGCTGGGACAGACTGAAAGCCTCGCGCTGGGGCACCGTCAACCAGACGATGTGCAGTGGTGTTATGACCTTGCTGTCCTGTTTTACGTGCACGAATACGCCATCATCGAGCCAGCTATCGTTGAGGGCTGTGAACATGTATTTGTCGCGATTGGCAGCTGTGCCCAGGTGGGTGCGTATGGTCTCCACCTGTGTCTCATCGGCTTCACTGAAATGCACGATATCCATACCGTCCATGGCTGTGGGGCTGGACAGCTCGGGGCTGTAGAAACCGTTCACAAACACCAGCATACGGGCGTCCAATCCGGAGATATGGACCTGATCACGCAGGGCCGTCAGCGCTGGCGATGTAGGATCCTGGCGTTCTGCCCAACCCAGGTAAGCACCCTCTTCCAGGGCTCTCAGCCGAGTATATTTCCAGTCCTCGGTCTTGCGGGTGGGCATGGTGCTGGACTTCCAGCTAGACCTGCCCCTGCGACGCTGTTCACTGAGCCAACCCGGAGTCTCGGTGGGGAGCTTTTGCAGGGCTTCGGCAATAAAATCGCTCATTACACGGCCTCACTTTCCAGCCAACCGTAGCCTTTATCTTCCAGTTCCAGTGCCAGCGACTTGTCACCGGAGCGGACGATACGACCGCCCCCCAGCACGTGAACATGGTCTGGCTCGATGAAGTTGAGTAGGCGCTGATAGTGGGTGATCAGTACAAAGGAACGCTTGCCGTCGCGCATGCTGTTGATACCGGCAGCCACCACCTGTAGCGCGTCGATATCCAGACCCGAGTCGGTTTCATCCAGGATGGCCAAATGCGGCTCAAGCAGCATCATCTGCATCAGCTCATTGCGCTTTTTCTCGCCACCGGAAAAACCTTCGTTAACACCGCGCTTGAGAAAATTCTGATCCAGATCCACGCGCTTGCAAACCTCGCGTGCCAGTTTCATGAAGCTCACGGAATCCATCGCTTCCAGCTTGCGATACTTGCGCATCCCATCCACAGCGGTTTTGAGGAATTCCATGTTGCTGACACCGGGAATTTCCACCGGGTACTGAAAAGCCAGAAGCAAACCGGCCAGAGCACGCTCTTCCGGTGCCAGGGCCAGCAGATCCTGGCCCATGAAGGTGACTTCACCAGCGGTGACCTCATAGCCTTCGCGGCCCGTCAGCACATGGCCGAGGGTACTCTTGCCCGAGCCATTGGGCCCCATGATGGCATGCACTTCGCCTGGGCCGATGTCCAGATTGATACCACGCAGGATATCCTCGCCCTCGACGGTGGCATGCAAATTCTTGATAGATAACATCGTTATTCTGACTCTCCTGTATAAAATTCTATGAGGCCGACCATTAACCGACGGCGCCTTCGAGGCTAACTTCCAGTAGCTTGCCGGCCTCCACCGCAAATTCCATAGGCAATTCCCGAAACACTTCCTTGCAGAAACCGTTGACAATCATGGATACCGCCTTTTCCTCGCTAATGCCGCGCTGAAGACACAGAAACAACTGTTCGTCGCTGACCGTGGAGGTGGAGGCCTCGTGCTCAATGATGGCGGTCGGATTTTTACTTTCAATATAGGGAAACGTGTGCGCGCCGCACTGGTCTCCGATCAGCAGTGAGTCGCACCGCGTATAGTTACGTGCACCGGTGGCACCCGGATTCATTCGCACCAGACCACGATAAGTATTGGATCCGTGTCCAGCGGCAATACCCTTGGATATGATCGTCGAGCGTGTGTTCTTGCCCAGATGGATCATCTTCGTGCCGGTATCCGCCTGCTGGAAATTGCTGCTAAGCGCCACCGAATAGAATTCACCGATACTGTTGTCGCCTTTGAGTATACAGCTGGGGTATTTCATGGTGATGGCGGAACCGGTTTCCACCTGTGTCCAGGAAATATGGGCATTGGTATGGGCCAGACCTCGCTTGGTGACAAAATTGTATATGCCACCCTTACCTTCCTCATCACCGGGATACCAGTTCTGTACCGTAGAATACTTTATCTTCGCGTTGTCCAGGGCCACCAGCTCCACCACCGCCGCATGTAACTGATTTTCGTCCCGCATGGGTGCCGTACAGCCTTCCAGATAGCTGACTTCGCTGCCTTCGTCAGCCACGATCAGGGTGCGCTCGAACTGGCCCGTCTTGGCCTCGTTAATGCGGAAATAGGTAGACAGCTCCATGGGGCACTTCACACCCTTGGGAATGTAGACGAAGGAGCCATCACTGAAGACCGCGCTGTTCAGCGCCGCATAATAATTGTCTTTCTGCGGCACTACTGTACCCAGGTGCTCGCGCACCAGTTCCGGATAGTCCTGTAGCGCCTCGCTGATAGAACAGAAGATGACCCCCGCCTCATACAACTTCTTGCGGAAAGTGGTACCCACGGACACCGAGTCGAACACAGCATCCACGGCCACGCCGGCAAGCATTTCCTGCTCATGCAGGGGAATGCCCAGCTTGTCGTAGGTCTCGCGCAACTTTGGATCCACCTCGTCCAGGCTCTGGGGTCGGTCTTCATCGCGCTTCGGCGCAGAGAAGTAGGACATGGCATTGAAGTCAATGTCCGGATAGCTCACATGCGCCCAGTGGGGTTCAACCATTTCCAGCCAGGCATGATAGGCCTTCAGTCGCCACTCCAGCATCCATTCCGGCTCGTTTTTCTTGGCCGAAATGAAGCGGATAACGTCCTCGTTCAATCCTGGTGGCAGGGTATCCGATTCTATATCGGTGACGAAGCCGGCCGCATAGTGGCTTTTGATAAGATCATCGATCTGTTCCGACATGATATTAGTTACTCTCTGTCTGTTCTTTAAATACTGATACCGAACCCTGCAATTGCTCCACGGCCTCGATCCTTTCTTCCTGGCCGGAAGCCGACGGGCACCGGGAACCACTGCCGCCGGATTCAGCTTCACGAGCCATGACATCTGCCAGAGTAATGCCCTGAAGATAGTCTCGTATATGCTCGTTCAGTGCCTCCCACAGATGGTGCGTCAGGCAGATTGCTCCATGCTGGCAGTTGCCCTCCCCCTGGCAGCGGGTGGTGTCCATATTTTCGCTGACGGCGGCCGTGACCTGAGCCACGCTGATGTCTTCCGGCCGCCCACCGAGACGATATCCGCCCCGGGGCCCCCGAAAGCCGACCACCAGCCCTTTACTGCGCAGGCCAGCAAATAGTTGCTCCAGATACGAAAGGGAAATATCCTGCCGCTCGGCGATCGCAGCCAGGCTCACCGCACAACGGCTCGGCTCATGGTTAGCCAAATCCAGTAAAGCCCGGAGAGCGTAATGTGCCTTACTTGTTACCCGCAATGAAACCTCCTGGAACGTTTTGAATCCTAGGCCTGTACTGTCTCAAATCCCAGTAATTTAGTCAAGTATTAACAAAGGGTTTGCTAAGAGGTTAATGAGGGGATAATGGGGCATTCTCGTATTGCGCAGCTACCTGCTGTGTGGCCAAGTACACAGTTCAAAGGTCGCCTAACCACACAGAATCACGTAGCCGCAGTTCGCGTGCGGAATGACACCATCGGCACGCGGTATTGGAACACGTTATCGACCCACTTTCCGGGCCACTACGGGCCACTGAAAATACCACCGCCCCGGCTCATTCGATTAACTGGCAGTTTACCTTTAGGCCTTGGGCACCTACCCCAATACGCGTTTTTATCTGTTAGCACCTGACTGTCAGCCCCTGGTTCTCATAGAGATCTGCTACCCTGTAAGTCAGTCAATCGGGCTGAGGCAGCCCTGCAGGATACTTAATGGACACGCAACTCTTACCGTTACTGGTAGCGTTGGCCTTGGGAATGCTAATCGGACTTCAGCGTGGCTGGCACCAACGCGACACCCCGGCAGGCGGTCGCATTGCCGGAATCCGTACCTTCGGCCTGCTGGCACTGAGTGGTGCACTGGCAGGCGTGCTGACGACACCGCTCGGCCCCGGTATTGCCATCGCCATGGGTCTTGCGGTCACTTTACTGCTCGGGCTGGCCCACTGGCTCGATTCCAATAATGATCACGACTACGGCATAACGACCATAGTAGCTGGCGTCGTTACCTATCTCACAGGACTGCTCACCATGCTCGGCGACCTTAGTCTTGCGGTCGCCGTAGCTGTAATCACCACCATCGTACTGCACTTCAAACAAACCCTGCATCAGGCAATGGGGCACCTGAGTGACAGTGAAATGCGCGGTATTCTACAGCTGGCTCTGATTTCAGTCGTGTTATTGCCAGTATTGCCCAACCAGAGCTACGGCCCCTGGGATGCGCTTAACCCCTACGAGATCTGGTTGATGGTGGTGCTGATCGCCGGCATCAGCCTGGCGGCCTACTTTGCCATGCGTCTGACCGGTCCCAAGAAGGGAGTATTGATCACCAGTGTACTCGGCGGCCTGGCATCCAGTACTGCATTGACCCTGAGTCTGGCACGCATGAACGCCCGTGTTCCGATGCCGCGCCTGTTGTCCTGCGGCATTCTGCTGGCCTCGGCGATCATGTACCCGCGAATTTTGCTGGAAGTCGCTGTAATCAACCCTGAACTCCTGCCAACGCTGCTCCCCCCCATGCTGGCCATGACACTGGGTTGTGTGCTCGGTGCTTTCTTGCTGTGGCGCAAACGTGAATCCAGTACGGCAATAAATACCGAGAAGCTGGCTACACAACCTTTCCAGATCATTCCTGCGCTAAAATTCGGCATCCTGCTGGCCGGAATTCTGCTCATCGCACACGGTATTGAAGAACACATGGGAGAACAGGGTCTTTGGCTGGTATCGATTGTGGCCGGCCTGACCGATGTGGATGCGATCACCCTGACTCTGGCGCGCATGGCACAAGACAGCATCGGCACCGATACCGCCGTAACCGGTATCACGCTGGCCGCGATCACCAACACACTGGTCAAAGGTGGCTTGGCCCTGTTTGCAGGACATGCCTCTCTTTGCCGCCCTCTCTGGCCCGGTTTATTGCTCGCCGTTGCGCTGGCACTACTAACCCTATGGATACTCTGATTCCACAATACCTGAATTCGAAATCATGGAAGCTGGCTGCCAAGAAGACTTACTGAACCCGAACACACCATCGTCGTGGTACTGAAGAAGCGGCGGGACAACGGCGTGGACTGGATGCTATCCAGTTTGCCCTGACCATCGACGATTCGGGCGCTTGGCAACGCTCATCATTGCCCGAACCCTCAAGGCTAACGTAATATCAAACCGCCACCCCGACCATGGGGGCCCCATTCCGACAGCCGCCATACCTGAGCCACAAATGCCTAAAGACATACTGAACAAGGCACTACCAGCCAAATCGATAGCTTTTATGCAATTGCTTCAATTACACCCGGTGGCCTGGCTGATTGGCATTTTGCTGATCGTCTACTCAGGCACGTTCGTCTGGCATGTTTACAAGCCGTTGCCATACGGCCTGGATACAGGCTATCCGCAACGCGCGGCAAATGATGTCGATTTTCTGGTCGACAGCACCTGGCTCGACGCCGATGGTCAGCAGCATCAGCGAAGCGAGATCTTCGATACATTGTTAGCCTTGATCGATAACGCCGAGCAGTTGATTGTGCTGGAGATGTTTTTAATCAACGATTTCGCCGGCCGCACTGACGACGGATATCGCGCACTATCCGGCCAGGTGTTCGAGCGATTGCTAGCCCGACGGCAGGCCCGCCCCGATATGCAGATTATACTGATTATCGACCCCTTCAACCGGCTCTACGGCGGCGTCGAATCCGACCGTCTTGATGCGCTGAAGGCTGCGGGAATCGACGTTATCGAAACCGATCTGACTGTATTGCGCGACTCCAATCCACTGTGGTCAGCGGTCTGGCGAATGTGCTGCCAGTGGTTCGGCAACTCTCCCGGTGGCTGGCTGCCCAACCCGGTCGGCGAAAACCCGGTTAGCCTGAGGACCTGGCTAACCCTGCCCAATTTCAAAGCCAACCATCGCAAGGCACTGGTCGTCGATCAGGCCGGGCAGCTTCGAGGCTGGGTGTCGTCGGGTAACGCCCATGATGCCAGCAGTCGACACAGCAACGTAGCACTGACTTTTTCGGGGGCAGCTGCGGCTGACCTGCTGGCGAGCATGCATGCCACAGCCATGCTGTCCGGTCAGGTTCCGAACTGGCCAAACCAATGGACACCTCCCCTGAAACCCACCACCTCCGGAGCGACGATACAGGTCCTGACGGAGGCGGCTATTCGCGAGGCGGCGCTAAAACAGATCGGGCGGGCCGCAAGCGGTGACCGCTTGGACGTGGCCATGTTCTACCTGGCCCATCGCGAATTGATCGAGGCCCTGATTCGGGCTCACCAGCGCGGCGTACAGTTGCGCATTCTGCTCGATCCCAATGAGGATGCCTTCGGGCGCAAGAAGAATGGGGTGCCCAATCGCCAGGTTGCCAGCGAACTGCATGCGGCCGGCGTTCCATTGCGCTGGTGCAACACAAGTGGCGAGCAATGCCACTTTAAATACATGCTGCACCGGGGTAGTGACGACCAGCCGGTCTGGCTAATGCTGGGTTCCGCCAATTTCACCCGGCGTAATCTTGACAACTATAACCTCGAAACCCAGGTCGCCCTGCAGACCGATTCCGAGCATCCCGCTGCACAACGCGCTCTGGCCTTTTTCGATCAGCAGTGGAACAACACCGGAGAGCGACTTCACAGTCTGCCGTATGAAGCGTACGCTGATGAATCCGCCCTGCACTACTGGCGTTATCGCCTGATGGAAGCGAGCGGACTGTCAACGTTCTGAGAGCTATTCAGCTGCCCTCACTAAAGCCACAGCTTCCATCTTCTTCATTAAATTCAATCCACTATCGCGAGCAATCATTATTGCAAAAAACGGCTTTTTCAAATCAATCAATCAACATGGCTGAAAAGCTGATGATTTTTCTTGCATTGCGCCGATTTTTTTTACAGTGTGAAGTGGCTTTATCACCAAATCGTGATTTGCGAGTTACATTAGGGGGGGGCATGTCAGATAGCTGGCAGGAAACCATCACCAACGCAAAAATGTTGCGACGAGATTTACACGCGCATCCTGAGTTGGGCTGGCAGGAATACCGTACCGCTGATCGCATTCGTGAGGCGCTCAGCAGTTTGAATATTGCCTGGCGTGCTTGTGCCGGCACCGGCACCGTGGCCTGGCTCAACCCGACAGGCAAAGGCCCGCATATTGCGCTGCGCGGTGATATTGATGCGCTGCCTCTCACTGAAAACAGCCAAAAGAACTGGACTTCCCAACAGCCCGGCTGCATGCACGCCTGTGGGCACGATGGCCACACGGCAACGCTTATGGCCACCGCCCACTGGCTGAAAATGCAGGAATCTTTATTACCAGGTCCGGTGACCTTGATTTTTCAGCCTGCCGAGGAAGGCGGTCATGGTGCACGGGAAATGATCCATGATGGCGCGTTAGACGGTATTGATGTGATTTATGGATGGCACAACTGGCCGGCGATCCCATTTGGTAAATTGGTCTGCCCAGATGGCATTGTCATGTCTGGTAATGGCACATTTGAACTGATTGTTAACGGCTTGGGTGGTCATGCCAGTCAGCCTGAGTTATGCCGGGATCCGGTGCTGGCTGCCAGTGCCATCACTTTAAACTTGCAGCAGATCATCAGCCGGCGTCTGCCACCGCAACAGGCTGCAGTATTAAGTGTTACATCTATTGAGGCACCCAGCGCGCCGACCGTTATACCGCAACAGGCCAAAATTGCTGGCAGCATCCGCGTTCCCGATAAAGCCACGCGCGAAACACTCAACCGCCTTATCACTGAAATCAGTCAACAGACTGCGATCAGCTATGGCGTGCATTGCGAGGTCAATATTTATCCGCGCTACGAAGCGACCACCAATCATGCCCTGCCGGCTTTACAGATGCGTGAACAGTGGCAGACATTATTCGGGGGTGATGCCCTGCACACCGATATTCGCCTGCCAATTATGGCTTCCGAAGATTTCAGTTATTACCTGCAGGAAATCCCCGGCGCTTTTGCGCTGATTGGCAGCGATGATGGTCCTGAACACCAGGCACCGTGCCACAGTCCATACTATGATTTTAACGACCGGTTGATTCCTTTGGTCACGGCCCTGTTTGCACGCCTTTGTGGCGCACCTGTTCCGGAGGATCTGTCCAACGTCGGCAAGGCGTAAATACGTAAGGAGAATTAGATGAGCATATTTGAACAAAGAGAATCGGCAATTCGGGCTTATTGCCGGGTGTATCCGGTAGTCTTTGATAAGGCGTTGAATGCCCGGCAAACTGATGAAAATGGCCGGGAATATATCGACTTTTTTGCCGGTGCCGGGGTGCTGAATTTTGGCCACAATAATCCGCGAATGACCGAAGCGGTGATTGCCTATATTCAATCGAACGGTGTCACCCACAGCCTCGATATGCACACCACTGCCAAGCGGCAATTTATGGAACATTTCACCAAGACCATTCTTGAGCCACGTAAAATGCCGCACAAAATGCAATTTATGGGTCCGACCGGCACCAATGCCGTTGAAGCCGCCATGAAAATGGCCCGTCGGGCAACCGGCCGGCAGGATATTGTTGCTTTCAGCCACGGTTTTCATGGCATGACCCTGGGAGCGCTGAGTGCCACCGCTAACCAGCATTTCCGTAACGCGGCCGGTGTGCCACTGACCCATGTTCAACATTTCCCATTTGGTTGCGAAACCGTCTGTCCCGGCTGTGAACTGGGTTGTGGCATGCAGAGCATCGAACAACTGCGCGCCATTTACGCCGATAGCTCCAGTGGTATTGCACCGCCAGCAGGTTTTTTACTGGAAACCATTCAGGCCGAAGGTGGCGTCAAGGTCGCCGATAAAGGCTGGTTACAGGCCTTGGCCAAACTAGCCAAAGACGTCGGCGCCCTGCTGATTATCGATGATATTCAGGTCGGCGTCGGTCGCACCGGTTCGTTTTTTAGTTTCGATGATCTGGATCTGGACCCCGATATTATCTGCCTTGCCAAAGGTATCGGCGGCTTGGGCACGCCAATGGCCATGAATCTGGTCAAACCCGAACATGACCAACATTGGTTGCCGGGCGAACATACCGGCACCTTTCGTGGTCAGGATATTTCCTTTATCGCCGGCGATCAGGCACTGACGTATTTTGACGACGATGAACTGATGCAAACCGTTAAAGCCCATGGCGCCATGATGGCAGATAGCCTGCAGCCATTGGTGGATCGGCATCCGCTGGTGAACCTGACTGGCAAAGGCATGATCCTGGGCCTCGACGTCGGTAATGGTGATCGCGCCAAGCAAATTGTCAGTCAATGTTTTGAATCCGGTCTGATGATTGCCAGTTGCGGCACTGGCGGCCGGGTAGTGAAATTGATCCCGCCATTGACCACGCCCAAAGCTGATTTGGAAGAAGGTCTGAAAATCCTCATTAAAGCCACCGATAACGTCATGATGCAGGAGCCGGCATGAGAAAACGCGATGATATGACCTTTCCTTTTGAGGAATATGAGCGACGATTGCGCGAATTGCGTGAGCGGATAGCCGAGCGCCACATGGACGCGGTGGTAATTTCCGATCCAGAAAACATTATGTATCTGACGGATTATCAGACGACGGGTTATTCCTTCTTTCAGGCCCTGGTCGTGCCACTCGAAGATGAGCCGTTTATGATCACCCGGAAACTGGAAGAGTCGAACATCACGGCCCGCACCTGGGTGGAAATCACCCGTCCGTATCCGGATACCGGTGATGCGATTCAAATGCTGGTTGATGCCTTGCGTGAATTTGGTCTTGATAAAAAACGTATCGGCTATGAGCGCAACAGCTACTTCTTCCCGGCGTATCATCAGGATTGCATTCACAACACACTGACCGATGGTAAATTGCTGGATTGTTTTGGCATTGTTGAAGAGGGACGGGTCTGCAAGTCGCCGGTAGAGATTGCTGTAATGCAAAATGCCACAAGAGCTACCGAAGCGGGAATGCAGGCGGGTATCGATGCGACGGAAGCTGGTGTCACTGAAAATGAAATTGGCGCGGCGATAAGTTCTGCCATGTTTAAAGCGGGCGGAGAACCACCGGCCGTGATGCCTTATGTGACATCCGGACCGCGCACCATGATTGGTCATGCCACATGGGAAGGTCGCGTGGTGCAACCCGGCGAACATGTGTTTCTCGAAGTCGCTGGCTGTTACCGGCGTTATCACACAGCGATGATGCGCACCGTTGTGCTGGGAAAACTCAGTGCCTCAATGTACAAGGCCCAGGAGATCATGAAAATGGCACTGGATGTCGTACACAATAAATTTCAGCCGGGAATGACGGTGTCGGATGCCGACAATATGATCCGCAATATCATTACTAAAAATGATGTGGGTGCCCGGCTGGTAACCCGCTCCGGTTATTCGATTGGTATCGCCTTCCCACCCAGTTGGGATGAGGGTTATATCGTCAGTCTTAAGCAAGGTGAATCCGCAGTATTAAAACCCGGTATGACTTTCCATATCATTCCCTGGATGTGGGGTGTCGACGGCGATAAAACCTGCGGTATTTCTGACACCATCTATATTACCGAGGATGGCTGTGAGTCTTTCTTCACAATGGATCGGGATTTTAGCGTCAAACCGACAAACAGCAGTAAAAAATTGCTGAGTCTGGATAGCGCGCGTCATAACGAGGGCAGCACAGACGTTAAAAAAACCACCGCCAAACACCCATCCTGAGGACATTATGCTAGTAGCAACCAATCCCTATAACGGACAACAGCTCGAAGGTTTTCCCTCGCTTGATAAAAATCAAATGTACGCCCGCATTGGCGATGCAAGCGCCGCCTTTACGGGTTGGCGCGCCACAAACTTTGCCGAGCGTGCCAAAGTGCTGCAAGCCGTCGCCAAACAGTTGCGCGCCGAAAAACATGACATTGCCAAATTAATGGCACTGGAAATGGGAAAACCCATCAAAGAAGGTGTGCCGGAGGTCGAAAAAGCCGCGACCTGCGCCGAGTATTACGCTGACCATGCCGAGGCCTATCTGGCCGACGAGACCCTGCCATCCGATGCCAGCCTGAGTTATGTGACCTATCAGCCGCTCGGTACCCTGCTGGGTATTTTGCCGTGGAATGCGCCGTTATGGCTGGCCTTTCGCTATTTGGCGCCGGCACTGATGGCGGGCAATACCTGCGTGATGAAACATGACCCGCATGTACCGCAGTCTGCCCAGGCGATTGCCAACGCGTTTTTAAAGGCCGGTGCGCCGGATAATATTATGGTCAACCTGCCACTGGAAACACCGGAGGTAGAACTGGCGATTCGCGATCCACGCATAGCGGCAGTGTCGTTTACCGGCTCCAACAGCGCAGGCAAAAAAGTTGCGGCCATAGCCGGCAGTGAAGTTAAGCCCTGTGTATTGGAACTCGGCGGTTCGGATCCAGTACTGGTATTAAACGATGCCAATCTCGAACAAGCGGCGGATATTATCTGCCTGTCGCGGATCATTAATGCCGGCCAGTCCTGCATTGCCGCCAAACGGGTAATCGTTGAGGCGGATGTCCATGATCGTTTTATCGAGCTGGTCGAACAGCGACTTGGCAAGTTACGGCTTGGTGATCCTTTGCAGGCCGACACGGATATCGGTCCAATTGCCCGTGAGGACTTACAGTTGAATCTGCACCGTCAGGTCGAAGAGACGATCGCCGCCGGTGCCAAATGTCGGTTGGGTGGTCACTTGCCGGAAGAGGCCGGGTTTTTCTATCCGGTGACATTACTGACTGGTGTGACACCCACCATGTGCGCCTTTCAGGAGGAAACTTTTGGACCCGTGATGGTGATCATCAAAGCAGATGATGTCGATCATGCGCTTGAAATGGCCAATGACACTGAATATGGCCTGGGTGCCGGGATCTGGACAGAAAACGCCTCGCTGGCAAAATCACTGGCTTTACAAATCGACTCCGGCCAGGTGGCCATTAATGGCATTGTTAAAACCGATCCACGGCTACCCAGTGGCGGGATTAAAGGTTCCGGTTATGGCCGTGAGCTGGGGCCGCAAGGGATTAAAGAATTTGTTAATGCCAAGCAGATATGGATTAAGTGATTAGTCCAAAACCGGCGGTGAATACCAAGTGGTGCTGCTAAACGATCTGGCAGAGAGGCTGTGCTCGCGGGCGCTGGCAATGACCAGCGTGCCCCCTCGCCTTTGTGGAATCACCTCCTAAAGAAACCCAGGCGCAGCGTCCATGGCTTGCAGGATATCCGGAAAAAAGCAACGCAAGCCCAGCAGTCCCGATCTAGTTGGAATATTCCAGCTAAAGTTTTGGTGCTTCCGTGCCGGTTTTGGATTTTTCTGCAACCTGTTGTTGCACCCAGGCCTGTGCTTCAAATTCAGATTTGGCCTGCGCCCAAACATCAAAAATGGTGCCGCTTGCATTGGTAACGGGTTCGCCACGCAAGGTATATTCGAACAGCCCAGCGCATTGGGCGGCGTAATCTGGTGTCACGTCCACGGTGGCCATCTTCCTACCCTCTTTGACAAAACGATCCAGCACACTATTGCCTATTGAAGCACCGAGCACACAGCTCGTATCTCCGGTTTCTGCCAACTTCCATTTCAGCGTGCGTTCGGCTCTCGAGTCGGTTCTGCCATTATTAATATCTGCGACTGGTTGGCCGTATTTATCAATCAGTGCCTTCGCATAATCGGCCTGAGTTAAGGGTTCTGTGGTTTGGCGGTGGCCCCGAGTGATGGAAACTACACGTGGTTCGCTGGGAGGGTAAGAGTAACCGACTGACAGGCCGACGCTGCCCCCCGGCATCTGACCATGTGTGGCGACCAGAAAGCTGTCAGTTTTGTAGCGTTTGCCCAGCGCGTTGTATTCAAAATAACGGCTGGTGTCCTGGACACGTATGCTTGCATCGTAGTCTTTCATTACAGCATTGACTTCTTCAGGTGTCATGCCCAAATACAGGCCGGCGATATCGGGTCCGATACGGCTGCCAATGGTCCTTTTAGCCGGTTGCGTAGCAGAAGGCTGGGTGGTTTGAGACGCTGATTTTTCTATAGCAGTGTCGTTAGGGCTGGCGTGTTCTGTACTACTTGCTGCTGAGTCCTCACTGCCACCACAACTGCTCACTACCATACTTAACGCTAGAATCTTAAAAAGGGGTAACCTGCTCATCGGATTTATCCTCAAAGATACGACGAATAGTTTTCAATGAATCGGGGATAAAGCTAAGGTACAAGCATGAAATGATGGCTTGGGTCTTGGAAGGCAGTTCTTTTCATTCCGCTATGACCTTTGGCAAAACTTTACCCCCATATAATCATCAGAACAACAATATTTTGATTAGGGGCAAGCCTAGCCATTTCACCCAATTTTCATTGTAATTGAATGATTGTCACTCATTTAATCCAGACAATATCCTGGAAAATACCATGCAAAATATTACTTACCGCTAGCTGTGAATACCAGCCAGTACTTGTTTGATTATTTCAATTTGAGCGCAACAACTTCTCGCCAGTTCTAGCACAGATTTGGGCACCAGAGAAAAATACCGGTCCGGTGGAACAGGTTGACACTTCAGATTGAAGTGGTTCCGGATCGTCGCATTGTTTCCACCACTCGAGCCGTCTGCTGGCTATCTATCTCTGCTCCATGTATTCCACTGCTCTTTTCTCTGAGATTTTCAGCGCTCAGAACTTTCGTCAGCGTATCTAACGATGGGCCTCTCTGACTGCACGGTAGATTCATCGCCTGCGCCCAGGGAATGGCTGCTTTTTGGCTGCAAAATACACCTTGAATTGGCGGCATTGGCAAACCGTATCGGGCAACGTGATCCAGCAGGATCGGCCAGTCGAAACTGGCGTTGTGGATGACTATCAGTTGTTCTATTAGGTATTCCGCGATCTGGTCCCACTGGGCACCGAAGGATTCGAATTCAGCGGCCTGTTCGTTAGTAATGCCGTGTATCGACTGTGCTTCTTCTGAAATGTTTTTTTGTGGCCGTGTTTTAAACTCGATGGATTCCGCTATCTCTCGATTTCTTACCACGGTGAGGCCAAGTGTCACGATATCCGGCGGGCCGTTTTCATCCGGGAACCCGGTGGTTTCGGTATCGAGGACGATGTAATCGTCCGGGAGTTGGGTGAAGATCCACAGCAGCTCTTTATACATTGCCATCACCTCCTGCCACGGCCGCCACTATTGCCATCGAGGGATTCAACGTCAACGATCGTCCCCTGGTCATAGTGGTAGCGCAGATAGCGCCAGTGGATCGCATCGGACAACACTCGGGCACGCATCACGCCGTAGCACTCCCCTTTCGTTCTCACGCTTTGGTAGTGAACACCAAAGCTTTTGGCATCGCGTAACGCGTAACCGAGTTGCTGAGCTTCGCCATACTGGTCGGAATCGTAGATCCCGTCTCCGACCAGATGACGTACATCGTGAAGGGTGGTCGGCCCCAACTGTGCGCGAATCACGCGCATCTCCTGGGTGGTCTTGTCGATTCGGGATTCACGCAGAAAGCGCGCCCGATGGAAGGCCGATTCGGCAATGGCAACTGCCTCATCGGCGGCGCAATAATAGATGCCAAAATCCCGGTTGAAGCGCCCACCGCGGCCATCGACCGGTGTGTGGGTGAAGGCCGCCATGATCCAGGAGGCACCGTCGCCATAGACCCTGTCTTCTGATGGCACCAGGCGAATATCGCCGACTTCATCGCGCAGTCGGGGGTTGGTCAGGGACTCCACGGCATAGAGCACCTCCCAATCCTGTGGATTGGAGACACGCTCGAACAGGTGGATCTGCGGATAGCGCGCCAGTATGACTCGATAGACCGGTTCATTGACCTCGCTACTGGGTAGCGTATTAATAGCAATCACCAGCCACCCCGCTCCGCATCAAGGAAATTCCTCACCACCGCCAGGTCGACCACATGGCCAGCCAGCAACCGGTCCAGCGGTGCGGTGCCATTGAACAGCGGATTGTCGTTAGGTGTGTCCAACCATTTGTCGGCCAGCGACTGATCGGGCAACAGGATTTGCAGGGACTTGTAGATCCCCAGAATGTAACTGGTCCGCTCCAACAGGTCTCGCGTCAGCTTTGCCTTCTCGGGTTGGCTCTTCCAGTTATAGAGGGTCTTCTCGTTGCTGAGCCCCAGCAGTGTCATCTGCTGGGCACCAGTGAGGCGCCATTGGCTGAAGATATTGAAAATCGCCGGCAGCAGTGAACGGGTGACACTGGAACCCCGTTGCAGTAGTTGTTCGGCCTGAGCGCTCATGATTTCCTCCTAAGCAGCATTAAGACTGTATTTTTACAGTGCTTAAATGCAGCCTAGCAGACTGTAATAGTACAGTCAATTGACTCAGAAACACTTTTTTAAAATCAATATGAGAGTGCTGGTAACGGGAAGGTAAATATTACTTACCTGTGCATGTCAGCTTATTGCGAGGTCAAGAAAAGAAAAGCCCAGCTAGGTTGGTTCTGGCACCAAGCCAGTTCTCTGCACCCTGCTCACACAGAACATCCGCATAGGCAACTGTAAACGGGCTTAACAGTAAGAACGTGCATGAAAACATTTGAGATAATGCATCAAAATAATCTTTATTTATTGAGCGTTATCGTCTCGATAATTTTATGATTTGTCGGGGCTTCCGGCTTTCCTCTCACAGCACTGAACATGACGTTGAACTTATACGAGCAATCTTTATCGCGTGGTTCGCCGTATATGACATGAATGGTAAGTGCGCTGCCGTATTTACAACCAACTCTGAGGCCCTCTGGGGTGGAGCCTTTGCAGTATTCATTGATGCGGGATTCGATCGTGTCCTTATATGTCCAACCTTCCCAGCTTCTGTTTTCATCATGTGCCCGGAGCGTCGAAGGGCCGTCAGTATAATATTCATACGCGAAGCTTCTTGGCTTTCCCGTATTATCAAATGTCAGTCTCGCCAGTTTATCACCGACCTTATGCAGAGAACCTTGATCGTTCGTGGCATAAGTCATCATTTGTTCTTTTCTGGCGGCACAAGGCATCTTTGATCTTTGTTTGCAGGTAATGTCGTGCAGTCCCAATTGCTGCAACTTATTTGTAATGTCGCCAACGCTTTGATCAAGTGAAATCCCTTCGATCTTTTTATAACATTGCGGGTTTTCTGCAAACGCACTGAACGAAAATGTTGTCATCAACAAAACGGCAATTGTAAATGCTGCAAGATGTTGGGGAAAAAATTTTGACACGTCGGACTCCTCTATTAAATTTCAACTATAGCTGAATCAAACCCGGTAGGCGCACCAAATAACGCGAAGTGGCCTTTCAAACGGCCAGCCGCCAATGGCAACATGTTCGCATCCTTGTAAGGTCATCCTGAGTCTCCACTTAGTCGGCGGCGACCTGACCAAAGCTGGCGGTCATCGCTTTGCACTGCGGGTCTACTCCCATTCAATAGTCGCCGGAGGCTTGCTAGAAACATCATAAACAACCCTGGATACTCCACTGATTTCATTGATAATTCTATTGGATACCTGTTCCAGAAGCTGATAGGGTAAATGTGCCCATCGGGCTGTCATGAAGTCGATGGTTTCCACCGCACGCAGGGCAATCACCCATTCATAGCGACGTTGATCGCCCACCACACCCACGGACTTGACCGGCAAAAACACGGCGAACGCCTGGCTGGTTTTGTGGTACCAGTCGGCTTTGTGGAGTTCTTCGATAAAAATGGCATCGGCTTCGCGAAGAATGTCGGCATATTCTTTTTTTACTTCCCCGAGAATTCTCACACCCAACCCCGGTCCCGGGAATGGGTGCCGATACACCATGTCGTAGGGCAGCCCCAGTTCCAGACCGATTTTGCGGACTTCGTCCTTGAACAGTTCCCGCAGGGGTTCTACCAGCGCCATTTTCATGGTCTCGGGCAGGCCGCCGACATTGTGGTGGGATTTGATCACATGGGCTTTGCCGGTCTTGGCTGCCGCCGATTCAATGACATCGGGGTAGATAGTGCCCTGGGCCAGCCAGTTGACGTCTTTGAGGGTGGTGGCCTCCACATCGAAGACATCGATGAACGTGTTGCCAATGATTTTGCGCTTTTTCTCCGGGTCAGCTTCCCCCGCCAGTTTGCTCAGGAACTGCTCTTCAGCGTCCACACGGATGACTTTCACTCCCATGTTTTTGGCAAACATGTCCATGACCTGGTCGCCTTCGTGCTTGCGCAGCAGCCCGTTATCGACAAAAACACAGGTAAGCTGGTCGCCGATGGCCTTGTGCAGCAGCGCTGCGACTACAGATGAATCGACGCCTCCTGAAAGCCCCAGCAACACCTTGTCACTGCCGACCTGGGAACGCACCCTGGCAATGCTGTCTTCAATAATCTGGGCGGGTGTCCAGAGTGCCTCGCAGCCACATATATCAAGCACGAAGTGCTCAAACATCCGCATGCCCTGCAGGGTGTGGGTCACTTCCGGGTGAAACTGGACACCATAAAAGTCTTTTTGGGGACAATACATGCCCGCAATGGCGCAGGAACCCGTCGATGCCATAAGCTCGAAACCCGCCGGCAAGTTAACCACTTTATCGCCATGGCTCATCCAGACATCAAGCAGTGTACCTCCGTCATGATCCACATGGTCAGCCACACCCTGGAACAGGCGGCTGTTGCCATGGGTCTTGATCTGGGCATAGCCAAATTCCTGAATCGAAGAGCCTTTCACGGCGCCACCGAGCTGGGCGGCCATGGTCTGCATGCCATAACAGATACCCAGAACCGGGATGCCCAGCTCAAAAACCAGCTGGGGAGCCCGCGGCGATTCCCCGGCAGTAACCGACTCCGGCCCTCCCGCCAGAATGATACCTTTGGGGTCGAAGGCAATGATCTCGGCTTCATCCATATCCCAGGCGCGGATTTCCGAGTAGACCCCGACTTCGCGTACACGGCGGGCAATCAACTGCGTATATTGGGAGCCGAAATCCAGTATCAGGATTTTGTGAGAATGAATATCTGTCATAGTCAGTTACCAATCTAAAAGGGCTGCTCGAGGCAGCCCTGTCGGGTCATTTTAGTCAACCGGGGATCCCATCTATTCACGCCGGTAATTTGGCGCTTCCTTGGTGATGGAGACATCGTGCACGTGACTTTCACTCATCCCCGCAGAAGTCACCCTGACGAAACTGGGTTTGCTGCGCAGGGTTTCAATATCCACACTGCCGGTGTAACCCATGGCTGAACGCACGCCACCCATCAACTGATGAATGATCGCCGATAACGGACCTTTGTAGGGAACGCGGCCTTCAATACCCTCAGGCACCAGTTTTTCAGTACCCTGGCTCGCATCCTGAAAATAACGGTCGCTGGAACCGCTGGTCTGGGACATTGCCCCCATGGATCCCATGCCGCGATAGGATTTATAGGTTCGCCCCTGATACAGCTCTATCTCACCGGGCGCTTCTTCCGTGCCGGCAAACATCGAGCCCATCATGACCGCATGGGCACCGGCGACCAGCGCTTTGGCGATATCGCCTGAAAAACGGATACCCCCGTCGGCTATAACGGGTATCTGATAACTTGCCAACGCTTCAACCACATTCGCAACGGCAGAAATTTGTGGCACACCGATACCGGTTACAATGCGCGTGGTGCAAATCGACCCGGGGCCAATACCCACCTTGATACCGTCCGCACCGGCTTTGGCCAGCGCCAAAGCGGCCTCGGCCGTGGCAATATTGCCGCCGATCACATCGACCTCAGGGTGCTGGGCCTTGATCTGACGTACCCGGTTGATCACATTGCGAGAGTGACCGTGGGCAGTATCCACTACCAGCACATCCACCCCCTCCCGAACCAGGGCGATAATACGTTCATCGGTATCAGCACTGGTGCCCACGGAGGCCCCTACCCGCAATCTGCCCTGATCATCCTTACAGGCATTGGGGTATTTTTCAGCTTTATCGATGTCCTTGACGGTAATCAGTCCACGTAGCTCGAAATCGGCGTTTACGACCAGTACTTTTTCAATACGGTGCCTGTGCAGCAGCGCTTTGATCTCGTCTGCATTGGCCCCTTCCCGCACGGTTACCAGTCTATCCTTGGGCGTCATGATCGCCGATACCGGCAAATCCAGACTGGGTTCAAAACGAACATCGCGGCGGGTGACAATACCCACCAGCTCCCCGTTATCCAACACGGGCACACCGGAGATATTGTGTTCACGGGTCAGGGACAGCAAGGCACTGACGGGGGCAGAAGCATCTATGGTTATCGGATCTTTGACCACACCGCTTTCGAACTTCTTGACGGCGCGCACTTCCAGGGCCTGTTTTTCAATGGACATGCTTTTGTGAATAATACCGATACCACCTTCCTGGGCGAGCGCGATGGCGAGTCGCGCCTCGGTAACGGTATCCATCGCGGCAGAGACGAGCGGGATATTCAGTCCAATGTTCCGCGTCAGGCGGCTTTTAAGAGAAACATCTTTTGCGGTAATGTCGGAGTAACCGGGTACCAGCAATACGTCATCGAAGGTGAGAGCTTCTTCTGCGATTCGCAACATCAGGATGGCTTACCTCGTCAGGGGAATGGATTTCAGCGCTTGTGCCTCAGACAGTGGATCGTTACCGTGCCATAGCTCAAGGATAAAAGTAAGCGCGCTATTATAAAGGCATGGTCGGCTAAAAAATACTTTTTTCAATAGCTCTGGCGACCATCGGTTATAGCCGGGGACTATTATTTAAATTGACTCGATTCGCCGGTGATGGACAATGCGCTATGCCTGACATACCAATCACTTTAACTGTTACCCAACTGAACCGTCGCGCCAGACAGTTGCTTGAAACCCACTTTCCTCTGGTCTGGGTTGAGGGTGAAATATCCAACTTCTCCCGCCCCGGCTCCGGACACTGGTATTTCACGCTCAAGGACGAACAGGCCCAGGTCCGCTGTGCGATGTTTGCCAATCGAAATGCTCATGTCCGTTTCCGGCCAGACCACGGCAACCATGTGCTGGCCCGTTGCAGGGTCAGCCTGTATGAAGGCCGCGGTGACTATCAGTTGATTGTTGAACACCTCGAAGAAGCCGGTTTCGGGGCATTGCAGCGTCAATTTGATGCACTGAAACAGCGCCTGCATGCCGAAGGGCTCTTTAACGACCGACACAAACAGCCACTGCCGACTCAGCCGCAGCGGCTGGGTATCATCACATCCCCTACCGGCGCGGCCCTGAAGGACATTCTCTCGGTGCTGAAACGCCGCTTTCCGGCCATCGCAGTGAGAGTTTACCCTGCGCTGGTTCAGGGAAAAGCCGCTGCCGCACAGATCGCAGCGGCCATTGAGCTGGCCAATGACGATAATTATTGTGATGTACTGATTGTCGGCCGTGGCGGCGGTTCCATCGAGGATCTCTGGCCTTTTAACGAAGAGGTTGTCGCCAGAGCAATTTACCGCAGCCGAATTCCGATTGTGAGTGCGGTGGGCCATGAGATTGATTTCACGATTAGTGACTTCGTTGCTGACTACCGCGCACCAACCCCATCCGCTGCAGCCGAAGTATTGAGTCCCGACGGCAACAAACTGCTCAACCAGTTGCGCGGTTATGAAAAGTTACTTTGCGAAACCATTTCGCGGCGACTGCAATCTACTTCGCAACGCCTGGACAGCCTGACTCGTCAATTGCGGGATCCCGGAGAGCGCCTCAATCAGCAGGAGCAACAACTGCAGGGCCTGCAAGCGCGACTGGTCCGAACCACCTGGGGACAACATCAACAGCTGGATACGCACTTACAGCATTTGCGTGCGCGTCTGGAACAAGCAGGTCCCGGTAATCGAATCGACTATTTGAGCGACAGCCTGAATTTGCTGACTCGCCGGCTGGAACGCGCCTTCGGCACCCTGCTCGAGCAAAAGAAAATCCGGTGGTACAACGCGTCACAACTGCTCAATGCCGTGAGCCCGCTGAAAACGCTGGAACGCGGGTATGCTATTGTTACAGACCAGCAGCACAACATATTGCGGGGCGTAGCAACCGTACAAATCGGCGATAGCATTACCACACGGCTGGCGAACGGTTCCCTAGAATGCAAAGTCGATAAAATTTTTCCGGATTCACAATCATGAAACGATACCTCGGTCTTTGTCTGCTCGCGATGACAATGCAGACACCGGCTGAACCAATCACTGATCCTTTACCGGCACCCAAGCCGGAAGAGCCTGCTTCCGTCTGGGATCTCTCCGACCTGTATCCGGATGTCGCCAGCTGGGATGACGCACGGGATAATGCCACCGCACAAATCAGTGCCATTGGTGAATGCGAAGGTGTTCTCGATGACAGCGCGAACGTGTTGGCAGACTGCCTGAACCGGGTTAGCGACACCTACAAAGCCGTGCTCAGGCTTTACGTTTATGCCTTTCTGAATAAAGACACCAACCAGAGCAGCATCCAGTATCGGGAACGGGCGTCAGTTGCCCAGGAATTGCTTGTCGAGTTCACAGCAGCCACACGTTTTGTAAAGCAGGAACTCAGTCAGATCAGAGAAGCAACTCTTAACCGCTACCTCGATGAAAGCACACGACTTCAAGAGCACGATTTTTTTATCCGCAATATCCTGCGTCAATCTGAACATATTCTCAGTGAAGAGGGTGAGCACGTTCTCAGAGCGGCCTCAGAGGCACTGCAATCTACCTCAAGTACCTACAGCGTGCTGGTCAACAACGACATTCCCTGGCCGGAAATCACCCTATCGGATGACACAAAAGTCACTCTCGACCCGATGGCCTATGAAGTCCACCGGGCATCGGCAAACCGCAACGACAGAAAACAGGTATTTGAGCTTTTCTGGGGAACCTACCAGCATTTTCGTCAGACCCTTGCCCTCACTCTGGAGGGACAGGTAAAAAAAGAGGCGATGATAGCCCGGGTGCGCGGTTTCGATTCATCCCTGGATCGCGCCCTGTCCCAGGACAACATTCCTGAAGCGGTTTACCGGACACTGTTGTCTGCCGCCAATGAGCACCTCACATCCCTGCACCGCCTGCTCGGACTGCGGCAACGAATGCTCGGCCTCGGGGAATCCCGTTACTACGACCTCTACACACCCGCGGTCACCCTGCCCCGAGAATTTACACTGGAGCAGGCCGCCACCCTGACACAGGCCGCACTCACGCCTCTCGGCAGCGACTATGTCGAACAACTCAACGAGGCCCTCAAACAACGCTGGCTGCACGCCTATCCGGCGCCAGACAAGCGCAAGGGTGCCTACGTGATGGGAGCCGCCTATGACGTCCACCCTTTCCTGATGTTGAATTTTGAGGGCACCTTTGATTCTGTCAGCACCTTTGCTCACGAGTGGGGGCACGCCATGCACTCCCTGATGGCCAACAGTCACCAACCCTTCAGCAAGTCGGCCTATTCCAGTTTTATTTCGGAAATCCCCGCGACGGTTAATGAACTACTGCTTTTTGATTATCTGCGCGACAACGCATCAAGTGACGATGAAAAACTGTTTTACCTGTTTCGCGAACTGAATCTTCTGCGAAGTGCTTTTTTTCGACAGGCCCAGTTCGCTGAATTCGAACTGGCTATCCATGAGCAGGTTGAGAGCGGCGGCAATCTGTCAGGCGATAAATTGAATACGCTGTATGGGACTATCCAGAAACGTCATGCCGGCCACAACATGGGGATCATGCAAGTTGATGAACCCTATACCGTGGAATGGGCCTCCGTTTCACATTTCTACCGCAACTTCTCTGTCTATCAGTATGCAACGTCCATGGTTGCCGCCTACAACCTGGTAGGTCGCATTGCAACCGGTGGCGAAGAAGCACGGCAACAGTACCTGGACATTCTTCAGGCGGGTGGGTCTGACTACCCTTACCGGCTACTCAGAAACTCGGGGGTGGATCTGGCTGATCCAGCCGCGTATCACCCCATGATTCAACGAATGACCCGGTTGATGGACGAGGTCGAGCATATTCTCGACCGGCAGGGTGCAAAGAATACCTCCCGGTGAGCATCCTGTTGTACCGGTGAAGCGCTTTCTTCAAAGCTTTCACGTCGTGCAGTCAACCGAATCCCCATTCTGGCGTTTAAAGCAGCACGTCTTTAAATAACCAATGAGGAAATACCATGCGACTACTCCTGTTACTGGCGGGCATTGCTCTTGCCACATCCAGCTTCGCCGAGCCAACCACAAAGCCCGACAACTCCGGTGATAGAAAAAGTTATACCGGTTCCATGTTTCAAAATATGGATACTGACCAGGACGGCAATATATCAAAGGCCGAGTATGAAGCGGGCCTCCGGAAAAAAATGGAAGAACGCATGGCCCACTTCAACGCGATGGACGCGGATGGCGACGGCCTGGTGAGCAAAGCCGAAGCCATGGAAGCCAAGGCGCGAATGAAAGCGAAATGGAAGGAAAAACGTCGCCTGCATTGCAATAAAGCCGATAAATAGCATTTCCGGTACCCGACAACCCCGGCTATCTGATAACCGGGGTTGTTTTATAGTCCATCATTATTAACTCGGCCACACCTTATCCATGGCAAGCATGGAGACATGTTTCATCCCGCCAAATCATCCGCTGTTGCTATCAGACAAGTGCCAATGAACAGAGTCCTTTTTTTGCCCCAAATTACTCCGCACCCGCATCTTTATCGCACCAAATTTAAACAAAAATTCCCCGTCGGATGCCCTACAGGCCAACCATAACCACTAAAAAAGCCACTATTCGATATATGGCACGGGTTATGCTTATAACTGTTTGACACAACATCCTACTGGGTAATGAAGCCCGTGCGCACCATCCTGCGTACGGGCTTTTTTATTTTTGTTTTGGGGAAAACAAACTCGAGGAATTTCACATGAAACCGAGATCTATTCGACTTTCTGTTTTTGCATTGCTGTTTGGCCTACACCCTTTACTGATGGCGAGCGCTGAAGAAGCCACCAGTTTTTCAGAAATATTCACCGAGAGTGATACCAGTTTTACTTTCCGGTATCGATTTGAGCATGTAGATGATGAAAATGCCGAGAAAAATGCCAATGCATCCACACTAAAGTCCCGCATAACCTGGACTTCGGCCAGCTATCATGGCTTTTCCGGCCTGCTGGAAGTCGATGACGTAAGCCATATTGGCGGCGAGAACTACGCGACACCCTCCAACGGGAAAGTCGGTGAATATCCCATTGTTGCCGATCCGGATGGCACCGATATCAATCAGGTCTATCTCAAGTATCAACAAGATGGCTTTACCGGTACAGCCGGTCGCCAGCGCATTCTCCATTCCGGCCAGCGGTTTGTCGGCGGTGTCGGCTGGCGCCAGAACGAACAGACCTATGACTCTGTACGGGTGCAATTGCCCATCGGGCCAGTCACATTGGATTACAGCTATATCTGGGACGTAAACCGAATTTTTGGGCCCGATACCGGTGGCGCACAACCGCGTCGCTACGACTCTGACTCTCATGCGCTCTACCTGTCATTTTCGCCAATGGAAGGTTATAAGCTGGCCGCCTTTGCCTATCTGCTGGATTTTGACAATGCAGCGGCCAATTCATCGCAGACCTATGGTATTGAGTACAGTGGTGCCGTTGGTCCCGTCACCCTGGCAGCCAGTGCCGCCAGCCAGACCGACTATGCCGATGGGCCAATTGATTACGACGCCGACTATTACATGGCTGAAGTCGGTACAAAGATCAAAGGCATTGGCCTGGGCATCGGCTATGAATTACTGGGCAGTGATGACGGGATGAAAGCCTTCGGCACGCCCCTCGCCACCCTGCACAAGTTTCAGGGCTGGGCGGATCAGTTTCTGGTCACACCTGCCGATGGTATCGAGGATATTTACTTCAAGATGACCGGCAGCGTTGGCAAAACCAATCTGGCGTTTTTCTACCACGATTATTCCGCGGATGAGGGCAGCGCCGACTATGGCGAGGAATATAATGCCGTGGCAAGCTACCCGATCAACAAATATGTCGGCGTTGAGCTGAAGTACGCCAAATATGATGCCGATGAGTTTTCTCAGGACACCGACAAAATCTGGTTTTCAGTCAATGTGAAGTTCTGATCCCGGAACATCACCGTGGCATCTCTCTCAGTGGCGGGCTATGATTCTCCTGCCACTGATTTTTTTGCCTTTTTAAATTTATCCTCCCAACGAATTACTTCAAATAGAGCACCATGACACCACCTTCAGCCAGGGACCCCATTCGCATCATGCTGGTCGATGACCATGTCGAACGATCTGCCAGCGTCGAAGAAAAACTCCGGGATTCCGGTTTTGAAGTCATTTCGCGGTTGCCATCGGCAACCGGTCTACTGTTCCAGATTGAACAGCATCAACCAGACCTGGTATTAATCGACATTCAGTCGCCCGGTCGTGATGTGCTGGAGAGTCTCTCGGTGGTCAACCACCACAATCCGAGACCGGTAGTCATGTTTTCCCATGAAGAAGATCCCGCTTTTATCGAACAGGCCGTGGACGCCGGAGTGACTGCCTACCTGATGGATGAGCTGAACCCGGACCGGGTCAAACCGGTTATTGATCTGGCCATTGCCCAGTTCAAGTCCTACCAGTCCCTGCGCAAGGCCCTGGATGACGCACGCACCAAGCTTGCCAGTCAGTCTGTGATAGAAGAGGCAAAACAACTGCTGATGGCTCAACGTGGCATCAGCGAAGACAAGGCACACAAAACCTTGCGGACACTCTCGATGGACACCAACCAGAGTTTGCCCGAGGCGGCTCGGTCAGTGATTAATATTCTGGGAAAGCCCAGTAACAACGCGAGATAATCATGCAGACGACGACCCATAAATTACCGGCCGGCGAACGGCAGAACCTTAATATCGGCTATATGCGGCTGAGTGACAGCGCGCCGTTGATCATCGCCCAGGAACTGGGGCTTTTTGCCAAATACGGCCTGGATGTAACACTTTGCAGAGAAGTCTCATGGGCCAATATCCGCGATAAACTGATTGCCGGGAATTTTGATGCCTGTCAGATGCTGGCACCCATGCCGCTGGTGACAACACTGGGGGCTGCGGGGATACGCGCACCGATTGTCACCGGATTGGTGCTATCGCTCAACGGTAACGGGATTACCCTGTCCCGCCCCCTCTGGGAACAAATGGTCAATCAGTCAGACATTCCCCTGCAGCCTAACCAACCCCTGGCAAGTGCCAGGGCGCTCAAAAAAGTATTGGATAAACAGCCCAGCAACCAGACAATTACCCTCGCTACTGTTCACTCTTTCTCCACGCACACACAATTGCTTCGGATGTGTCTCGAGGCAGGGGGTATTGATCCGGATCGCGATGTCAGGGTGATCGTGCTGCCACCGGAACAGATGGTGGATAGCCTGGCTCAGGGCGTAATTGACGGTTTCTGTGCCGGGGAACCCTGGAACAGTATCGCGGTGGAATATGGTGTCGGCGTACTGGCTACCACAGGGTTCCACGTCTGGAACAATGCACCGGAAAAAGTATTGGGTGTCATGGAGGAATGGCATACCCGCAATCCCGCCACTCACCTCCGGTTGCGGTTGGCATTGATGGAGGCCTGTCAGTGGCTGGCCGACATGGGCAACCGTGAAGCGACTGTGCAAATGTTGACTCGCCCGGACTACCTGGATTTACCCACCAACTATTTGCGGCCATCACTGACCGGCAACCTGGTCTACGACCGCGGATGTGCAGCTGAACACCACCCGAATTTCCACGTTTTTGCCAGTTACAGTGCCGGCTTTCCATGGCGATCCCAGGCGGAATTTCTTCTGCATCACTGTGAACCGCTGCTGGGCAAGGTTTTCGATCGCGACAAAATAGTGTCTATCACGCAACAGTGTTTCCGGACAGATTTATACCGCGAAGCTGCCCGGTTGCTGGGTTACCCCACACCGGATCAGGACCACAAGAGTGAAGGGACCCATGCTGAGCCCTATTGGTTTAACGATCAGATTGAATTGGGTAGCGACCTGATGGTATCGCCCCAAATGCTGCAAGAAAATCGCGACGACTAGCCCTCCCCGCAACAACCAGGCCCAAGGTCACCTCTTGGTGCAGCCTGACTGAAAAGCGCCCCATAATTGTGCCGGCCAGCCCGGTTACTCCCTCACCTCTCATCTCAACACCTTGTTTTTGCCGACTTTCTTATTTGGCATACATTTTGTATATCTATAGATAAGACACCAATAACGCACCGACTAATACCTGTCCAATGGTATTAAGGGCAATGAAGCCCCCCTGCACATAAAACCGGCAGGTGGGCTTTTTTTATGCAAGTGACATTCACAGTTGAGGTACCCGTTAAATGAACAGCAATCTTCAAGACTCCCCGGTACAGAAAAGATTGAAATTTCCACAATGGATCCTGTTGACCCTGTCCTTTTTGGTCATGGGCAGCTGGGCACATGCGGAACTGGGACCACCTGAAAAGGACGAGCTCAAGTTTGGCTTTATCAAACTCACGGACATGGCACCTATCGCTATCGCCTACGAAAACGGTTATTTCGAGGATGAGGGGCTTTACGTCACCATTGAAGCGCAGGCTAACTGGAAAGTGCTATTGGATGGGGTTATCGACGGCAAACTCGATGGCGCCCACATGCTTGCTGGCCAGCCCCTGGCGGCCACCATCGGCTTTGGCACCAAGGCCCACATCGTTACGCCGTTCAGTATGGACCTCAACGGAAATGGTATTACCGTTTCCAATGCTGTCTGGGAGAAAATGAAAGCCCACGTACCAATGGCTGAGGGCAAACCGGTCCACCCGATCAAAGCCGACTATCTGAAGCCGGTGGTCGATCAAATGCGGGCGCAGGGCACGCCATTTAAAATGGGCATGGTTTTCCCGGTCTCCACGCACAACTACGAGTTGCGCTACTGGCTGGCGGCCGGCGGGATTCATCCCGGCTTCTACGCACCACACAAGGGCGATACCAGCGGCAATATCAATGCCGAAGCCCTACTGTCTGTCACGCCTCCACCTCAGATGCCCGCCACCCTTGAGGCTGGCACCATTCACGGCTACTGCGTCGGTGAGCCGTGGAACCAGCAAGCGGTATTCATGGGTATCGGGGTTCCAGTCATCACGGATTATGAGATCTGGAAAAACAACCCGGAAAAAGTCTTTGGCATGACCAAGGAATTTACCGAGAAGTACCCGAACACCACTGCCCGTTTAGTCAAGGCCATGCTGCGTGCCGCCAAGTGGCTGGATGAAAACAACAATGCCAACCGCCCGGAAGCCGTTGAAATCCTCTCCCGTTCGGAATACGTCGGTGCGGATTATGACGTCATTGCCAATAGCATGACGGGAACCTTTGAATACGAGAAGGGTGATAAACGCGACGTGCCCGACTTCAATGTGTTCTTCCGTCATTTTGCCACCTACCCCTATTACTCCGATGCCGTCTGGTATTTAACCCAGATGCGCCGCTGGGGACAGATTGCCGAGCCCAAAAGTGATGAGTGGTATTTCGAGACCGCCAGGAAAGTCTATCTCCCAGACATCTATGCCACCGCTGCCAAAGCATTGATTGCCGAAGGACTCATGTCTGCAGAGGATTTCCCGGACCTGGACAGCGAATCCGGCTTCAAACCGCCTCAACCAGAGTTTATCGACAACATCACGTTCGATGGCACGCAACCCAATGCTTACCTGGAGAAGTTTTCCATTGGCCTGAAAGACGAAACGCTCTGATGGGCAACACTAAACCTTAAGTAAAACATGGGCAGTCCAGGCTGCCCGTTAGCCACCGAAGGATCTATTACATGACTGACCTTGCTGCTATTTTCAGGAATGAACAGGGAATCGCCCGTTTCTCTATCTCACAACTGAGCAGTATTGCCCGCACTGTAGGTAAAACCCTCGCCCTGCCCCTTGCGGGCATCCTGATTTTTTTAATGCTCTGGCAGGGTGTCGCCAACAACATCAATACCTCACTGGGACAGTTTCCGGGACCGGTTCAGGTCTGGGAGCAATCCAAGGGTTTGCTGGCCGAGCACCAACGGGAGCGGGAGAAAGCAGCCGCATTCTATCAGCGGCAGGAAGACAGAAATGCCAAACGGCTGGCCCAGAATCCCGATGCGGAAGTGAAAATTCGCAGTTATACCGGTAAAGCCACCTTCCTGGATCAGGTGATAACCAGCCTCTATACCGTGTCTTTCGGATTTCTGATCGCCACAGTGATTGCGGTGCCTCTGGGCATCGTCTGCGGCTTGAGTGAAAAGGTGTACCAGTCGGTCAACCCGATCATCCAGACATTCAAGCCGGTCTCACCCCTGGCATGGCTACCGCTTGTGACGATGGTGGTATCGGCCCTTTATGTCACCGATGACCCCATGTTTGAAAAGGCCTTTCTGACCTCCGCATTTACAGTGGCCCTCTGTTGCCTTTGGCCCACCGTAATCAACACTACAGTGGGTGTCACCAGTATCGATCGCGATCTGGTCAACGTCAGCCGGGTTCTGCAACTGCCTTCGCTGGTACATGTCCGAAAAATTGTTATCCCCTCCGCCATACCCATGATTTTCACCGGCATGCGGTTATCACTGGCCACTGGCTGGATGGTATTGATTGCCGCCGAAATGCTGGCCCAGAACCCCGGTTTGGGCAAATTTATCTGGGATGAGTTTCAGAACGGCTCATCGGATTCGCTGGGTCGCATTATGGTGGCTGTGGTGACCATTGGACTGATCGGTTTTCTGCTGGATCGCCTCATGCTGCTCCTTCAGAAACGTATCAGCTGGGACAAACAGGCAATTCTCCGCTAACAGCGGCGGACAGCAGTCAAGGAGCAACTTATGAAAAACCCCTATCTGGAAATCAGCCATATCGGCATCGAGTTTGCCACCGATGGTGAACCGTTTCGCGCCCTGCAGGATGTCGACCTATCAATCGACAAGGGCCAGTTTGTCTCGCTGATTGGCCACTCCGGCTGCGGCAAGTCCACGGTATTGAACATCATCGCCGGTCTCTATGAGGCCAGCGAGGGCGGCGTCATTCTCGAGGGACGCGAAGTCGACAAACCGGGACCCGACCGGGCAGTGGTCTTCCAGAACCATGCCCTGTTGCCGTGGCTGACCGTGTACCAGAATGTCGAACTGGCGGTAAAAAGGGTCTTTCGCAAGACCAAAAACAAGGCGGAAATGCACGAGTGGATTGAACACAACCTCTCGCTGGTTCACATGGACCACGCCCTGCACAAACTGCCCGGAGAAATATCCGGCGGTATGAAACAGCGCGTCGGTATCGCCCGCTGTCTGGCCATGCAACCCAAAGTATTGCTGATGGATGAGCCGTTTGGCGCACTGGATGCCCTGACCCGCGCTCACCTGCAGGATTCACTGATGGAAATCCAGACCAGTCTGGGCAACACGGTGATCATGATTACCCACGATGTGGATGAGGCCGTTTTGTTGTCGGATCGAATCGTCATGATGACCAACGGCCCCGCCGCCACCATTGGTGAAATACTCGACGTCAATTTACCCCGCCCGCGGGACAGGCTGGCCCTGGCTGAAGACGCCGATTTCATTCACTACCGTCAGCAGGTTCTGGAATTTCTCTACGACAAGCAGAAAAACCCGCAAATTGAAAAAAAGCCCACCGACGCTGCCAGAAAGTTACAGGAAGTGGCATGTAAACCGGCCTCGTCACATGACGATGCCGCTGTCGATACCGGTAAGACAACGACTGGTACCGACAAAACCAGAGCAGCCTGAGCAATGTCAGATTCTATTGCGATTGTCGGAACCGGTATGGCAGGCGCACGCCTCGCCGAGGCGCTGGTAAATAGCGGTTTTTCCGGGTCAATCACCATGATTGGTGAAGAACCGGTCAAGGCCTATAACCGCGTCCAGTTATCCTCGTTACTCACCGGCGACAAGACCCTGAATTGTCTGCCATTGCTCAGCGATGACTGGTATCGCGTCAACAATATTCGTTTGCGTTGCGGCGACCCGCTGATTCAGCTGGATACCGGCAATCTGACCATAACCACCGCTTCAGGGTGGCAGACACAATTTTCCCGTATTGTGATTGCCACCGGCTCGAGACCCGTTGTGCCATCAATTCAGGGAAACAACCTGCCCGGTGTCATGTCCTTTCGCACCCTTGATGATGTCGCTCTCATGCAGGAATTCGCCCGGCAGGGTCAGCATGCCGTAGTAGTTGGCGGTGGGCTGCTGGGACTCGAAGCTGCCTATGGCCTGAATCATCTCGGCCTGGATGTCACCGTGGTGCACAACAGCGACAACCTGATGAACCGGCAACTCGATGCAACCGCCGCTGCCATGCTGAAAAAAAGCCTTGAAGATCGCGGTATCTCTGTCCTCACGGGGGTAAGAACCAAAGCCGTTACCGGCAGCGAACGGGCAGACGGCCTGATGCTGGATAACGGAGACTGGTTACCGGGCGAGCTGGTGATCTTTGCTACCGGTATCTCACCCAATGTGCAGGCATTCAGGGACAGCGATCTGAAAATCAACCGTGGCATCGTCGTCGACGACCAGATGCATACGTCTATCAAACATATCTATGCCCTCGGTGAGTGTTCGGAACACAACAACACCACCGTGGGTATTGTTGCGCCGATCTGGGAACAGGCAAAAGTCCTCGCCGAAACCCTGCTGGGCAACGCCGCCTGTTATCGCCCCAGAGAACACTCTACCCAGCTCAAGGTATCGGGGATTGATGTGTTTTCGGCGGGACGTCTAAACACGGGAAGCAGTGAACGCAATATTGTGATCAGCGACCCGTCTGCCGGTATTTATCGACGTCTGGTGATTGAGAATGACCGCTTGCAGGCTGCCCTGCTGTTTGGTGACAAAAGTCTGTGCAGCCATTACGAGACCCTGATCAGCGGCGGGCAGCCACTGGGCACCAATGCAAATCAATTGATGTTCAGTGACCTGGCCGGTCAGGACATCGTACGCGAAATGAAATAAGCAATAGCAGGTAACAGGACATGTTGAAAATTGTCGTTATAGGAAATGGAATGGTGGGCCACCACTACGTGGAACAACTGGCCGGATCCGGCGTTACCGCCAAAATCACCGTGCTCGGGGCTGAACCCCGCCCCGCTTACGACCGGGTTCACCTGTCGGAATACTTCGCAGGCCGGAAACCGGAAGAGCTGGCACTGACTACCCGCGAGCATTACAAATCCATCGGCGTGGATGCCTACTTCGGCGATGCCGTGGCAACCATTGACCGGGAAGCCAAAACAGTCACCACCGAGGGTGGCCGCAGCTTCCGTTACGACAAACTGGTACTGGCCACCGGCTCCTACCCCTTCGTGCCACCAATTCCCGGGGCCGACCTGCCCGACTGTCTGGTGTATCGCACCATCGACGATCTCGGCATGATTCAGGCCAGAAGCAAGAAGGCCAAAGTCGGGGTGGTGGTCGGCGGTGGCCTGCTGGGCCTGGAGGCGGCCAATGCCCTTCAGAATCTCGGCCTGAAAACCCACGTAGTGGAATTTGCCCCCGGTCTGATGGGCGTGCAGCTCGACAATGGCGGCAGTGCCATGCTGCGCCGCAAAATCGAAGCGCTGGATGTTCAGGTACACACCAGCAAAGCCACCCAAACCATTGAGGAAACGGATGGCAAGGACACCCGCCTGGTGATGAACTTTGCCGACGGCGAAACCCTGACCACCGATGTGATCGTGTTCTCCGCTGGAATTCGTCCCTCGGACCAGCTGGCCAGAGATTGCGGACTGGAGGTGGGACCGCGCGGTGGTATTACCATCGACTACCACTGTCGCACCAGTGATTCGGACATTTTTGCGATCGGTGAATGTGCCCTGTATGGCGGCATGATTTTCGGTCTGGTGGCCCCCGGCTACCGCATGGCGGAGGTGGCTGTCAGTCAGTTGACCGGCGAACACAGCGCTTTTCAGGGCGCCGACATGAGCACCAAGCTGAAACTGCTGGGTGTCGATGTGGGGTCCATCGGCGATTCCCACGGCAAAACTCCGGGTGCCATCGCCTATACCTTCAGTGACGAGCGCGAGGAAGTCTACAAACGCCTGATTGTCAGCGCAGACGGCAAGGCCGCTCTGGGCGCAGTGCTGGTGGGTGACTGCTCCGACTACGACACCCTGCTGCAGTATTACCTCAATGGCATCGAACTGCCCGCCAACCCTGAAACCATGATTCTGCCCGCCAGCGAGGGTGGCGCACCAATGCTGGGCGCGGCGGCCCTGCCCGCCACGGCGACGATCTGCTCCTGCCACAATGTCAGCAAAGGCGACATTATCAGCGCCATCGACGGCGGTTGCTGTTCGCTGGCGGATGTGAAGTCCTGCACCGCGGCCAGCACTGGCTGTGGCGGCTGTGCAGCGCTGCTGAAAAATATTGTGGACGATGAAATGGCTGCCCGCGGCATGGAGGTGAACAAGTCCATCTGTGAGCACTTTGAATTCACCCGCCAGGAGCTGTTCCACATTATCAAAGTGGAGTCCATCAAATCCTTCGAGGACCTGATCAAGCACCACGGCAGCGGTCGTGGCTGCGAGATCTGCAAACCGACGGTGGCCTCCATCCTCGCTTCCCTCTGGAATGACTACATTCTCGAAGAGAAGCATGTGGGCCTGCAGGACACCAACGACACGTTCCTGGCCAATATGCAAAAGAACGGTACCTATTCCGTGGTGCCGCGGGTGCCGGGTGGCGAGATCACCCCGGACAAACTGATTGTGCTCGGCGAGGTGGGCAAGAAATACAACCTCTACACCAAGATTACCGGCGGCCAGCGGATCGACCTGTTTGGCGCCAGAGTCGATCAGTTGCCGGACATCTGGAAAGAGCTGATCGACGCCGGTTTTGAAACCGGTCACGCCTACGGCAAGGCGCTGCGTACGGTCAAATCCTGCGTCGGCAGCACCTGGTGCCGCTACGGGGTACAGGACAGCGTCAGTATGGCGATCTACATTGAGGACCGCTATAAGGGCCTGCGTTCCCCCCACAAGATCAAGTCGGCGGTTTCCGGCTGCACCCGCGAGTGCGCCGAGGCCCAATCCAAGGACTTTGGCGTGATCGCCACTGAGCACGGCTGGAACCTCTATCTGTGCGGCAATGGCGGTATGAAGCCCCGCCACGCCGACCTGTTCGCCACGGACCTGAATGACGAAACCCTGATCAAGTACATCGACCGTTTCCTGATGTTCTATGTACGCACTGCCGATCGTCTGCAGCGCACCTCGGTGTGGCTGGACAACCTGGAAGGCGGTCTCGACTACCTGAAGGAGGTGGTCATCGACGACCGGCTGGGTATCTGTGCCGAACTGGAGGAACAGATGAACAGTATTGTCGGCACCTACCAGTGCGAGTGGAAAACCACCATTGAGGACCCGGAAAAACTTAAACGCTTCCGCCAGTTCGTCAACTCTGATGCGGCGGATGAACGGGTGGTCTTCGTACAGGAGCGCGGCCAGCCACGGCCGGCCACCGAAGAAGAAACCGACCAACTGTTGGCCAAATCGGCGTAATGAGGCTTTATTGATGAATACCGCAGAAAACAGAGTTTCTGAACACCCGCTGGTGATCTGCCAACACGAAGACCTGATACCAAATTCCGGCATCTGTGCACTGATCGACGGCCAGCAGGTGGCCGTTTTTTACCTGCCCGATGAAGCGCCTCAGGTCTATGCCATTGGCAACTGGGATCCCATCGGCAAGGCCAACGTACTGTCCAGAGGTGTGGTCGGCGATATACAGGGTCGACTGGTCGTCGCTTCACCACTCTACAAGCAGCACTATGATCTGACCACCGGCCAGTGCCTTGAAAACGAGGACGTGACAGTACTCACCTACGCCGTTGAACTGGTGGACAGTCAAGTGGTGGTGACCTCCTAGGCGATGCTCGGCAACCGGCAGATTTTCATGAGTGCATCAACCCCCAACCTGGAAACCACCTGCCCCTACTGCGGGGTTGGTTGTGGCGTTTCTGCAAAGTTACGGGACGACAGCATCATCGCCGTGTCCGGCGACAAAACCCACCCCGCCAACTACGGTGCTCTCTGCGTAAAGGGTTCAGCTCTCCACGAAACCATGGGCGACCACGGCCGGCTGTTCTACCCGTCTGTCAACGGTCAGCGGGTCGACTGGGATACCGCCCTCGATACAGTGGCAAAGCGACTGCACGAGGTTCGTGAGCAGCACGGTCCCGGCGCCATCGCCTTCTACCTGTCCGGACAACTGCTCACCGAGGACTACTACGTGGCCAACAAGCTGGCCAAGGGCTTTATCGGTACTGGCAATGTGGATACCAATTCCCGGCTCTGTATGTCATCTGCCGTTGCCAGTTACAAGCGGGCTTTTGGTGCCGATGCGGTGCCCTGCAGTTACGAAGACCTGGATCACTGCGATCTGCTGATTCTAGTTGGCTCCAACGCTGCCTGGACCCACCCGGTACTCTATCGCCGGATGGCCACTGCCAAAAAACGAAATCCCACCATGCGGGTGGTGGTTATCGACCCGCGCCGCACAGCCAGCTGTGATCTCGCCGACCTCCATTTGCCGATCAACCCCGGTGCCGATGGCTATTTATTTGTCGGTTTACTGGCGTGGTTACAGCAAACGGGGGCCAGCCGTTCTGAGTATATAGCGCAGCACACCGAAGGCTATCTGGAAGCGCTGGAAGCCGCCAATGCCATCTCTTTTGCAGAAACGGCCCGCCTGGTCGGGCTTGAAACGGACGTGCTGGAAACCTTTTACCAATGGTTCTCCGAAACGGACAAAACCATTACCTTCTACTCACAGGGGATCAACCAATCCTCCTCCGGCACTGACAAGGGCAATGCCATTATCAATTGCCACCTTGCCACCGGAAGAATCGGCAAGATCGGCGCAGGCCCGTTCTCGATTACCGGTCAGCCCAATGCCATGGGTGGACGGGAAGTGGGCGGTCTGGCCAACCAGCTGGCTGCCCATATGGACTACAACCCCGGGGACTTGCGAACCGTGGCCGACTTTTGGGCTACCGACCAACTCTGTCAGCAGCCTGGCATGAAAGCAGTGGACCTGTTTGATGCCGTCGCCGACGGCGGGATCAAGGCAATCTGGATTATGGCGACCAATCCGGTGGTCAGCATGCCGGATGCCAATCGTGTCAGAGAGGCTCTGCAACGCTGTGAAACCGTGATTGTCTCCGACTGCGTGGCAGCCACAGACACGACCGCCACCGCCGATATTTTGCTGCCAGCCACCGGTTGGGGCGAGAAAAACGGCACCGTCACAAACTCCGAGCGCCGCATCTCAAGACAGCGAGCACTGATAAAACCCGTGGGTGAAGCAAAGGACGACTGGTGGATCATGACCCAGGTCGCACAAAGACTGGGGTTCTCGGAGGCGTTTCCCTATCAATCCGCCCGGGATGTGTTTGTTGAACATGCGGCACTGAGTGGCTTCAGAAACAACGGCAAGCGCATTTTCAACATCAGCGGCCTCAGCGAACTGTCTGAACAACAATACAATGATCTCTCACCCATCCAATGGCCCATTACGACAGAATCTCCTGCGGGAACAGCGCGCCTGTTCAGTGAGGGCGGGTTCGTGACAGCATCCGGAAAGGCTCGGTTCATCGCCATTGCGCCCCGCCCGCCGGTTCAATTGCTCAGTGCGGCTTACCCGTACGCGCTCAATACGGGCAGAATCCGCGACCAGTGGCATACCATGACCCGCACCGCCCGCGCCCAACGCCTGCTCAATCATATCGATGCGCCGTTTGTCCTGGTGCACCCCGAAACGGCCCGTACAAATGCACTTCACGATGGGGATCTGGCAGAAGTAAGCACCGCCCATGGGGCCGTCCGGGTTGGCGTGATATTGGATGAAGGCATGGGGGAAAATCAGCTGTTTGTACCGATTCACTGGAATGACCAGTTCGCCCGTCAGGCTCGCGTTTGCTCAGTGATTGCCCCATTGACGGATCCGGTGTCCGGGCAGCCCGAATTCAAGTTTACCCCCGCTGCGATGAAAAAAGTGGCCACACCGGTTTGGGCAATGGTGGTCAGCAGGGAGCCCCTGGAATGCAATGAATTCATCGATTGGTCAATGACGCCACTGACAGACAACAAGGGCTATTGTTACCGGTTTGCGGCCACCGAGGGCTTTGACTGGCAAGCCTTTATCAGACAGCAGGGGTATACCGGCAACTGCGCCCAATACTCCGATACCGAACATAGGGACGAGCGTTTTATCTGCTACGAAGGCGCATTGGTACAAATGGCCATCTTCAGTCATCACAGTCTGTCACTGATGCCGGCAACAAGCTGGTTACAGGGATTGCTCAGCCGGGAGATAACGTCCTCCCCGTGGCAATTGCTGGCAGGGATCGACATGAACCAGCCCGACCGGGGCAAATTGATATGCGCCTGCTTTGAGGTCGGCGAAAAACAGATCCTGGCAGCCATTGTTGATGGGGCAAATTCCACAAAAGCACTGGGAGAACAACTTAACTGCGGTACCAACTGTGGCTCCTGCATACCGGAGCTTAACAAACTGATCAACGAGACCCTGAACGTCGATGCCGCATAGATAACAGGGCAAAGCACGTATGACACGACTGGTCCCCGGCTACAATCTGAGCATGGTCGCTTCTCCAGGTGCTCGGGTAGTGGTCGGGGATTTATTTTTCCTAAAAAACAGGTCCTATTCGCGAGTCTGCGCCGGGCTTTCTGATTAAACGGTATTTAAAAATAAACTGGTGGCTTCCCCTGCCAGCCGCACCACGGCACACGATGTCACTGCTACCGTTGCTCCCTTCCGGGCCTGGCGGGGTTCACAGCTGATCATTGCGAGGGGACCGGCAGAGGTCACCATAAAGAATCGGAGTCTTGTACAGAACTCCCGAAGGGTGGGCATTATGGTCCTTCGCAACCGCTATTTCAACCATGATCGGGGCTGGCACTCAATGCCGTCCTTGCCTAACATAGCCTGTCTCCTATCACGCTATTGAGCAATCTATGCCCCTTTTGAAAATGGCCTCTGTCAGCATCCTGCTCAGCCTATTGCTAATGGCCTGTGGTCAGGGAGAGAGCAACACCGCCAGCGGTAACCGACTGGGAATTCTCCACCTGGGCAATGGCACTGACCCCCAGGAACTGGACCCGCATATTGTCACGGGGGTTCCCGAGCACAATATTCTCACGGCCCTCCTTGAAGGGCTCGTGCTGAAAGACCCTTCAACACTGGAACCGATTCCCGGCGTAGCAACCCGTTGGGAGATCAGCGCCGATGGCATGCGCTACCGGTTTTACCTGCGCGATGATGCACGCTGGTCCAACGGCGATCCCGTCACGGCCCAGGATTTCGCCTGGTCCTGGTGGCGGGCACTGCAGCCCGCGCTCGGCAATCAATACGCCTACATGCTGTTTGCCATCAAAAATGCGGAAGCGTATTTCAGGCAGGAGTTGACGGATTTTTCCGCCGTGGGTATCAATGTTGTCGACGACCATACGCTGGAGGTTGAGCTGGCCAACCCAACGCCCTACTTCCTGCAATTGCTCGACCATTACAGTTACTTTCCACTGCATCGCGCCACCATTGAAAAATTTGGCCCGCCCGACCAACGGGGCAGCCTCTGGACACGCCCCGGCAATTTTGTCGGCAATGGCCCTTTCTCCCTGACCGAATGGCAACTCTTCAAACGGGTTATTGTGGAAAAGAACCCCCATTACTGGGACGCTGAAAACGTGTCGCTCAATGCCATCCACTTCTACCCCACGGAAAACATCACTACCGAGGAACGGATGTTTCGCTCCGGGCAACTGCACCGCACCGCCACCGTGCCGATCGATAAACTGGCGGTCTACCGGCGGGAGCATCCCGAACTGCTGCACACCTATCCGTATCTCGGCAATTATTTCTATCGCATCAATACTGAAATGCCACACCTCAGCGACAAACGGGTCCGTCGGGCGCTGGCCATGAGTATTGACCGGGACGCAATTGTCCAGCAGGTCACGAAGGGCGATGAACTGCCGGCCTACACTTTTACGCCACCGGATACGCTGGGCTACACCGCCCCGGATGGCTTCACCTATGACCCCGACCGGGCGCGGGCACTGATGGCGGAGGCGGGTTATCCCGGAGGAGAAGATTTTCCGGTCACCGAGTTGCTGTTCAATACCTCAGAGGGGCACCATAAAATTGCCGTGGCCATACAGCAAATGTGGTACAAGGAGCTGGGCATCAAGGTGAATCTCCACAACCAGGACTGGAAGGTGTTTCTGAACTCGGTTAACGGTGGAAACTATGGCATTGCCCGCGCCGGCTGGATTGGCGATTACGTGGACCCCAACACCTTTCTCGATATGTGGATAACCGATGGCGGCAATAACCGCACCGGCTGGTCCAGCGCCCGCTTCGACCAGCTGATCCTGGAGGAAGCCCCCAGAGCGGAGACCCGCGAACAGCGCTATCGTCTGATGCGGGAGGCCGAAGCGCTGTTGCTAGAGGATATGCCGATTATCCCGATTCACATCTACACCAGTAAAAGTCTGGTAAACCCTGCTGTTAAAGGGCTTGAGCCGAATATCCTCGACTATACCCTGTACAAAAACCTGTCTCTCGATAACCTTTCTCTCGATAAGAAGTCGGCTGCAGAGTTGCCAGACTGATGCTGCGCTTTATTCTGAGTCGGTTATTACAAGCCATTCCGGTATTACTGGTGGTTATTACAGTCACCTTCCTGTTGGTGAGATGTGCGCCGGGCGGTCCGTTCAGTGCGGAAAAGGCTGTGCCGCCGGAAGTGGTCAGGGCGCTTGAAGCCCAGTACCGGCTCGACCAGCCAATCTGGCAACAATACCTGAGCTACCTGGGGGACCTGGCCCAAGGTGAATTTGGCCCCTCCTTCCGCTACCCGGGGCGAAGTGTCAACGAATTGATTGCCGGGGGGCTGCCCATCACTGCTGAACTGGCATTTTATGCCATGCTGGTGGCTATCCTGATCGGTGTCTGTGCCGGCGTGATAGCCGCGCTGCGTCCCAATACTCCCCAGGATTACCTGCCCATGTCGGCGGCCATGTTGGGTATCTGTATGCCCTCTTTTCTGATGGGGCCATTGCTGGTGCTGGTGTTCGGTATCTGGCTGGAGTGGCTGCCGGTATCCGGCTGGGGTGAGCTTGCCGGCGACAAGGTGTTGCCGGCGATCACCCTGGGTACCGGTTACGCCGCCTACATCGCAAGACTGAGTCGCGGCGGCATGCTGGAAGTGATGTCCCAGGACTATATTCGCACCGCCCGGGCCAAAGGCCTGCCGGAACGGGTAGTGGTACTGAAACACGCCCTGCGCGGCGGACTGATACCCGTGGTGGCCTTTCTCGGACCGGCGTTCGCGGGACTGCTGAGCGGTTCCTTTGTGGTGGAAACCATCTTCCAGATCCCCGGCCTCGGTCGGTTTTATGTGCAGGCGGCCTTCAACCGTGACTACACCATGATTCTCGGCACAACGGTCTTTTTCGCGACGCTGATCGTCCTGTTTAATTTGCTCGCCGACATTATTGCTGTATGGATCAATCCAAAAATGCGTCACCAACTGAGCAGGTCCCGCTGATGGAAAATCCCCATTCAGCCACCTTGACTCAGGAACAAGGCTCATCGCTCTGGCGTGATGGCTGGATACGCTTGTGCAAAAATCACATGGCCCTGTTTGGCCTGGGTGTCATGGTGTTTTTCTGTGTCATCGCATTGCTGACACCCTGGATTGCACC
The DNA here is from genome assembly GCF_963975625.1 of uncultured Porticoccus sp. Classification (NCBI taxonomy): domain Bacteria; kingdom Pseudomonadati; phylum Pseudomonadota; class Gammaproteobacteria; order Cellvibrionales; family Porticoccaceae; genus Porticoccus; species uncultured Porticoccus sp. Next base: position 70,850 of record NZ_CAXBHS010000002.1, on the reverse strand, counting down.
CTACGGCTATGAGCAGCAAGACCTGCAACTGGGTGCCTCACCGCCTTCGGCAGCACACTGGCTCGGCACAGACATTTTTGGTCGGGATATGCTCACCCGCATTATGTACGGGAGCCGTGTCTCGCTGCTGGTGGGTTTTGTTGCCACTGGCGTGGCTCTGGTGATCGGCGTGCTCTGGGGCACCGTGGCAGGCTATGCCGGCGGGCGGGTCGATGCCGTAATGATGCGACTGGTGGATATTCTCTATGCCCTGCCCTTTATGATCTTCATCGTGCTGCTCATGGTGGTATTCGGCCGCAATATTCTGTTGCTGTTCCTGGCGATTGGTGCGGTGGAATGGCTCACCATGGCGCGCATAGTCCGGGGACAGGTACAGAATCTCCGCCATCAGGAATTTATTGAGGCGGCTTTCTCGATGGGCCTGTCCCGCTGGATCATCATTCGCCGGCACCTGATCCCGAATACACTGGGCCCGGTCATTGTCTACACCACCCTGACCATTCCCAATGTCATGCTGCTGGAAGCCTTCCTGAGTTTTCTCGGGCTGGGCATCCAACCACCCCAGAGCTCCTGGGGATTACTGATTTCTCACGGCGTCGAGAGCATGGAGGAATACCCCTGGCTGCTGATCTTCCCGGGGCTGGCATTATCCATCACGCTGTTCGCACTCAACTTCCTGGGTGATGGCCTGCGGGATGCACTGGACCCCAGGGCATCAAAAGATTAGTCGGGCCAGCTTATTATTTAAGTGATTTATCACAATAAATTATTAACTTATTGATTATTAAATATATGACGCTTCTAAGTATTGAAAATCTGGCTGTTCACTTTCATACCCGTGCTGGGCAAATGAGAGCGGTGGACGGCATCAGTTTTTCCGTGGATCAAGGGGAAATACTGGCCATCGTCGGTGAATCCGGATCAGGCAAATCAGTGGCCTGTTACAGCCTGTTGAACTTGATACCCCAACCGCCGGGAAAAATTGAGTCGGGGACTGCGCTCTTTGAAGGCCGGGACTTGTTGAGCATGCAACCGGACATTCTGCGCCGGATCAGAGGCAACGAAATCGGAATCATTTTCCAGGATCCCATGACATCGCTAAACCCCTACCTGACCGTGGGCGAACAGTTGATTGAACCACTTTTATACCATCGAAACCTGAACCGTCAGCAGGCCCTGAAACGCGCTGTAAAGATGCTCGACGAAGTCGGTATTGCTGACCCGGAAACACGCATTCACAGCTACCCGCACGAGTTCTCGGGTGGGATGCGCCAACGGGTAATGATCGCCATGGCGATGATTGCCGAACCAAAACTGCTGATCTGTGATGAGCCGACCACCGCACTCGATGTGACCATACAGGCTCAGATCCTCTCCCTAATCAAGGCACTGCAAAAACGGCGCAATATCGCCGTCATTTTTATCAGCCACGACCTCGCCGTTGTGGCCGGCCTGGCAGACCGGGTGGCCGTGATGAAGGAAGGCAGAATCGTTGAGACAGGGCCGGTCAATGATATTTTCCAGAAACCCCGTTCAGACTATACCAGGACATTACTGGCATCGATTCCGTCGGGCAGCAAATCCCATCCGCCTCAGCCCAGCGATCAACCATTGCTGCAGATTGACCGCTTGACCACCTGCTTCGCGGATAACAGCGGAGGCTGGCTCAGCCGACAGAAAGCGGACAAAAAAGCTGTAAATGAGGTATCACTGACTATTCAGCGCGGTGAGATTCTCGGGCTGGTGGGTGAGTCCGGATCCGGCAAATCAACACTGGGCAGATCCATATTGCAGTTGGTGCCGGTGACCCGTGGCAGTGTGATATTTGATGGCACGGATCTGGTAGGCCTCCGGCAGAAACGAATGACTCCACTGCGCCGCCGGATGCAGATGATTTTTCAGGACCCCTACGCATCCCTCAACCCTCGCATGACCGTCTTTGACTGCCTCGCAGAACCGCTGCTCTACCACGGCCTGGCAACCCGAAAAACCGTCACAGCACAGGTATTGGCACTGATGGACGATGTGGGACTGGCCAGAACGGCGATTCGCAAATATCCCCACGAGTTTTCAGGGGGCCAACGGCAGCGCATCGCGATTGGCCGGGCCATTGCCACCAAACCGGAATTGATTATCGCCGATGAACCGGTTTCGGCGCTGGACGTGACGATTCAGGCGCAAATACTGGCCTTGATTCTGGCGCTGGTGGAGAAGCACAACCTGACCATGCTGTTTATTTCCCACGATCTGTCCGTAGTGCGCTATATCGCAGACCGTATCGCCGTGATGCACCGTGGCGAGCTGGTGGAAATGGCAGAAACCGAGTCGCTGTTCGTCAACCCGCAGCACGTCTACAGCCGCAAACTGCTCTCCGCAATACCAACACCGACAACAGCACAGACTTAAATAGCAAAAATCAGTCCGATAGATAGTACTCTATTGTCGATACCACCCTGACTTTCATGATGTGAGGATTATTGGTATCTCTTGGCGAGATACTGAACTGTCCCTGTGACGCACGCTTGATTTTGCCCAGCTTGCTCTGTGAATCTTCTGCAAATTTTTCCGCCACCTGGCGTGCCTCACGGGTCGCCTCCTCGATCATCGCCGGTTTCACCTCGTTTAACCGGGTAAAAAGAAACTCGGGGCGGCTCTGATAGTTCCCCCCGGTAAATACGATACCCTGCTTTCCCAACTCAGAAAGAGAGGCCATCAGAGACCTGACCTGATCCACCCGGGAGGAATAAATAGTCACCGTCTGGTTGGCAGTGAACCGGAATTCAGCGCGGGCACCACTGTCATATTCCCGGGCTGACTTATCGGTAATTGCCGGCAGAGAGACACTGACCTCGCTGGTCTCCAACCCACTATCCAGCAGGAACTGGCGGATTTTGTCGGTACTGTCCTCGATTGAGATATAAAGCTGCTCCAGATCATTGCTCGCCTCAGCAAACACTATCGGCCAGATAACCACATCTGCAGGGTATTCCCGCTCGGATAGCCCCTTAACATTGACGCTTCGTTCGTATTCCTTGATTTGAATAAGTGCATTGCCCAGCAGGTAACCCAGTGAGACCAACCCGGCGATCATTGCAACGCCCAGAATCAATGCACTGAGGCGGGTACCACCCATCATTTTAGTCATGCGCTCTCTCACTGGTTAACAATTACTATTTAAGTATCATTATTCTTTATCGGCAGCCACGGTATCAACCAACAGCGCCCGTTGCTTTCTGGGCCGGTAAATATTGATCAGATTGCCCGCAAGCATCAAACCCGCCCCCAACAACAGCACCATATCAAAAGCCTCGCGATAAAACAGAATACCCACTAATCCGATTAACGGTAAACGCAAAAAGTCCAGTGTCACGACGATACCCGCATCCGATGTTTTCATGGCTGTGGTGATGCAGAAGTGGGCCGTCAGCGCCGTCACACCGACAATAAAAAGCCACCACCATTGCTCGGGATCACGCGGCAGGCTCCAATTGGGCAAAGCCAGGATCAGGCTGACCGGCATTTGCACCAGACACATATAGAACAAGACCGTCAATGGATGTTCGCTTCGAGACAACGATTTGGTGGCCACATACGCACATGAAAAGCTGAGCGCCGAAGCCAACACGACCAGTGAGGCCAGCTCAAGCATCTCAATGCCCGGCTTGAGAATAACCACCACACCGGTGACCCCCAATGCCACTGCCAGCATGCGCCTCGCCGTCAGCTGCTCGCCCAGAAACACAGCCGCAATAATGGCCACCCAAAAGGGCACTGTGAACTCCAACGCAAATACCTGGGCCAGCGGCAACAGACCAATACCCAGAAACCAGCCATACTGGCCACCAAAGTGAAACAGGTTTCTTACAATGTGGAGTTTTGGCCGCTGTGTGATGAAGTGCTTCTTGCCACCAACCCGGTAAATAATCACAGAAATGATCGCCAGACCAATCACACTGCGAATAAACAGGGTCTGGAATGTATCGACACTACCGGATAGCTCCCGTGCCCCCACCGCCATCAGAGACAGTGACAGCAGCGCGCCCATCATCCATAGAACAACCATTAGCTCACCTGATCCATTTTTCCAGGGTACTCAACCACCCGCCTGACGGGCTGCTTATGCCATCGCACAACAACCGTGAATATCACCTCGAGTGATCAGTCTCTGTATTGGGTTCAGCCTCAACAGGCTCGTCGGGCATCATCTCCAATGCCGAGGGCGTGGTGCGAACCATGGCAACAAACTGTCCGGCATTTTCCAGTACCTCCACTTGCACCTCGCGAAGTTTGATGACTGTATATAGCGCCAACAACATCTGTATCATCGCAAAAAATACCGGCAGCGCATGGGGACCGAGGGAATCCATGAGCTGCCCAGCCAACGCCGGCCCAAACGCAGCACCAATCCCGTGAATCAACAACAGGGTGCTGCCACCGGGCAAAATATCGTCGTGATCCAGATGATCCACCAGATGTGCTACTGCCACTGGATAGATGAAAAATGCCATCCCGCCGTAAAGGACTGAAGCGGCCAGAAACAGCCCCATCATATTGGAAAAAAAGGACATCAACAGTGCAGCACTGGCAGCCAGGGCGCTGGCAAATGCCAGCACCCGGCGACGGTCATGGCGGTCAGAATAACGACCCAGTGGGTATTGAAAAATAGCACCACCGATAATCACGCAGCTGATGAAGGTGGCAATACCACTATTATCGAGACCCACACGACCGGCATAGAGCGCACCCATACCCCAGAAAGCACCCATGGAGAGTCCAGAAAACACCGCGGCCATCAACGCTACCGGTGCCAACCCCCACAACCTTTTCAGCTTCATTTTCGGGGCGTCGGAGAATACCGGCTGTGCCATCCGCGTCCAGGTGATTGCCGTCACACTGACGCAAATCAGAATGGCAGTCACGGCAAACAGCGTAAAAGCGGTTGGCGAAGCCAGGTGGAGAAATTGTTGCGCCAGCGCCAGGGCAGTCAGTGTCACCATCATATAAATGGCAAAGACACGGCCCCTGTTCTCCGGGGATGTCTGACCATTCAACCAGCTCTCAATCACGGTATAGAGAATGACCAGACTGGCACCTGTCATGATTCTCAACAGCAGCCAGATGTAGGGATTCAGAAACAGTACATGCAAGAGGGAAAAGCAGGCAGTAAATGCCGCACAAAAGGCAAACGTACGAATATGACCAATGCGATTGATCAAGGGCAATGCCAGGTGGGTGCCGACAAAAAAGCCGAAAAAATAGCCGGACATGATGACGCCCAGCATACTATCTGAATAGCCTTCAATTGTGCCGCGCAGGGCCAGCAGGGTATTGAGCAAGCCACTGCCCACCAGCAATAGTGCAATACTGGCCAGCAACGCACAGATCGGAAAAATCAATCTCAGCATGGCAAGTCCGTTGTTCCTGATAGGGGCTGGCAAGGTTAGGGGCAGACTGTGGATGATGCAAATAAATACCCGTAAATCCATCGGATATTTGGCACTATGATAATGTGAAATATCACCTATGCGGAGACAATGGATGAAACGTTGGCTTATCGGTGTGGAACAACTTCACCAGCAACCTGGCGACAAGGTGATCATTTTTGATTGCCGGTTTTCGCTGACGGATCCCGGTGAGGGACTGAGTGTCTATCAACGGGGCCACATTCCCGGCGCTGTTCATCTGGATATGGAAAAAGATTTATCTGGTCCTAGGGGGCTACACGGTGGTCGACACCCGCTACCGGATCCGGAAACGTTCACGAATCGCATGCGCGCATCCGGTGTAAACAGCGATTCACTAGTGATTGCCTATGATGACAACCGACTGGCAGGTGCCGCTCGCCTGTGGTGGCTGTTGCGTTATTTTGGTCACTCGCAGGTGTGCATTCTCGACGGGGGCATCAAGGCATGGCTGGCCGTCGGATTGCCTGTGGCTACAACCATCCCGCAAACTGCTGTAACGGGTGATTTTCTCGCCATTGAAAATGCCGCCATGACCGCGACCTACCCCGATATCAAACAATCCGGCAGGGATAACGCATCTGTACTGATCGATGCCAGAGAAATCCCCCGCTATCGCGGTGAAGAGGAGCCCATCGATCCAGTCGCCGGTCATATACCCGGCGCAATCAATGTGCCCTGGCAGCAATTTGTCGATGTGGAGAACAGGATGCTACCGATCGAACAGCAGCGTCTTGTCTGGCAGAAACTGGTATTGCCGCCATCGCCAGTAGTTTATTGTGGCTCCGGAGTAACGGCCTGTGTCGATTTGTTGTCACTGGCGATGATCGGGGTCGAGTCCGCAAAACTCTATCCGGGTAGCTGGAGCGACTGGTGCAGTTATCCGGAGTCAATTATCGAGACGTCATCCCATTCATGATCATTGCATCAATTCTGTTTATTGCAGGACTCGCAGCATGGTTTATCAGCACCGTTGCCGCAGGTGGCGCAGCCATGTTGATGATCCCTCTGGTGGCACTGCTGCTCGGCCCGCAAACAGTGGCACCGGCCATCAGCCTGGGTGCCTTTCTGGCGAATCCTTCCCGCGCCTGGCTGTTCAGGGATAGCGTCGATTGGCAGGTATGTCGCTGGATGCTTCCCGGTAGCCTGTGTGGAGCGATTCTCGGCGCCTGGACCTTTAGCCAGATTCCGGTTTTCTGGATACAAATAGCGTTGGCGTTGTTTTTGATCTCGACGGTGTTTCAGTACCGTTTTGGCAAATCCAGTCGCTCTTTTGTGATGCGACGTCAGTGGTTCTTTCCGCTGGGACTCAGCGTTGCCTTCCTGTCCGCACTGGTGGGTGGAACCGGGCCGGTGCAAAACCCCTTTTTGCTGAACTACGGCCTGCAGAAAGAACAGCTTATTGCCACAAAAGCCATCAACTCGCTTGCCCTGCAACTGACCAAACTCCTGGCCTACACCGGCTTTGGCGCTATGACCCTGGAAATTGCAGGTTATGGCCTGGTGATTGGTTTGGGTGGTGCCGTGGGTGTATGGTGTGCCCGGCACCACCTGAAAAGGGTTGATGAGCATCGTTTTCGAGTCTATACGCTCACCCTCATGCCAATCTGCGGTGTGGTGATACTACTGGATGCCTTTTTCTAACCGGGAAAGTCTCTGACGGGTAAGAGGAATACTGGCCGCACAGTGGCCCATCATCTATGCTTTATGAAAACTGTGATTACCAAAGTTTATGAAAACGAGGATTGCCAATGAAAAACCAGGATCAGATTATTGAGTTACTCAATAAAATTATGGAATTCGAGCTCGCTGGTGTGGTTCGTTACAACCACTATGCGCTGATGGTTTATGGCTACAACCGCATTCCCATCGTGAGCTGGCTGAGGGAGGAAGCCGACAACAGTCTTGTCCACGCTCAGGCAGCGGGAGAAATGATCACCGCGCTGGGTGGTCACCCGTCACTGGCTATCGGGCCACTGCTTGAAACCCATCGACATGACATCGGCGACATTCTTCGGGAATCAATGGAGCAGGAGGCACTGGCGAAAGCCCTGTATTACGAACTACTGGCGCTCGTCAAAGACAATTCCGTCATGCTCGAAGAATATGCCCGGCAAAAAATAGCAGAAGAAGAAATGCACGCGGCAGAAGTTGACAAGATGCTGCGCAAGCCGGGTGATATCAAGTCGTTCAGTAGCTGAGTTCTCTGCGATCATTCCGGCTGATCGAGCCGGAATGACACACCCGTTCCCCTGAGACCACAATAACCCCCCGGGTTCTTCGCCAAATATTGCTGATGATAGTCCTCCGCATAATAAAACGGGCAGGACAAAGTGATTTCTGTGGTGATCGGAGGGAAATCACGCTTTTCCAATTCGCGCTGAAATGCTTCACGTGATTTGTCCGCCAACTGGTACTGGCCTTCATCGAAGCAATAAATGGCCGAACGGTACTGGGTTCCCCTGTCATTGCCCTGACGCATCCCCTGTGTGGGATCGTGGGATGTCCAGAACAGCTCGAGCAGTGTTGTCAGACGAATCACATCCGGATCAAAAACCACCAGAACCACTTCGGTGTGGCCGGTTAGCCCCGAACAGACCTCTTCATAGGTAGGGTTCTCGGTGTAACCACCGGCATAGCCCACTGCCGTGCTGTACACACCGGGTTGCGTCCAGAAGAGACGCTCAGCTCCCCAGAAACAGCCCATACCGAAGATGATCTGTTGCATGCCATCGGGAAAAGGTGCCTTGAGCGGATGGCCTGTAGCCAGATGCCGGCTGTTAACTATCAGTGGCTCAGCGCGGCCAGGCAGTGCCTGCTCGGGACTGACCATTTGTGCTTTATGGGAATAACCAAACATATCTCGGCTCCTGTGTTGCGCTTGCCACCATGAATCTACTGTCCTAATCTCTGCTGACTTGGATCAGGAGCACATTACCCATGATTGAACTCTACACTGCTGCCACACCCAATGGCCACAAAGTCAGTATCGCACTTGAAGAACTGGATCTGCCCTATGACATGCACGTGCTCAGCCTGAGCAATAATGAACAAAAGCAGCCCTGGTACCTTGCACTCAACCCCAATGGCAGAATCCCCACTATTGTAGATCGCGCCAATGACAATTTTACAGTTTTTGAGTCGGGCGCCATATTGATCTACCTGGCGGAGAAAACCGGACAGTTGCTATCGAGCGATCCAAAGGAACACTCCCGCACGTTGCAGTGGCTGATGTTCCAGATGGGTGGTATCGGCCCGATGATGGGCCAGGCCAACGTCTGGTACCGTTACTGGAATGAAACCTATCAACCGGCAATCGATCGTTATCAAAACGAGGTAAAACGTCTTTTTGGCGTTTTGGACGGCCATCTGAAAGGCAGGCAGTTTCTCACTAATGAGCTGAGTATCGCCGATATCGCCAATTGGGCCTGGGTACGAATTTACGACTGGTCCGGGATTGACATCAAACCCTTTCCCCACTTGCAACAATGGGTTGAACGGCTGGACGAACGGCCCGCTTTTCAACGGGGGATCAACCAGCCCGCCGCCGAATACGAACAGGAAGACAAGGCGACTTCCTTCGTTAAGGGGGCCCGCAATATGCTGACCAAATAACAGCGCTACCCTGAACGATTAATGCGCAGACTACGAATTGTCCTGGCGAGGGTTCGTGCGTCAGGTGTTTCGCCAGCATAGCGCATGGCTTCATACATCCGGGTCACTTCGACCAGTTCTCTGGCCAATTCGGGTCTGGATTCAGCAACGCGCTGTGCATAATCCCTTGGCCCTTCACCCACCTGCCTGGGAAAACCGGCTTTTTCGAGTTTTTGGCATAGCCGGAGAAACTCCCTGTCCAATAGATCACGGGATCGCTCGCGACGACGCGGCAACAGCAGCCAGAAACCCAGTAATAGCAGCAAACTGCCACCTACCCCAGTCAGGGCCAGTGCGATTCGCCAGAGCGAGTTGTCGCCCAGCAGGTTGCGCAGAAAAGCGGTCTGTATCTGGTCGTAACCCAGCACCCACAGGGCCCAGTTGTAATTGAGAGACTCGATCTGCAAACGCAGTTGATTCAGCCAGCCAATATGGCGAAAGCGCACCAGCGAAACCGGTGAGTCCGCTAAAAAATCTGTCTCGCTACCCAACACCGACTGCAAATCCTGCTCGATACGTTGAGGGGCAACGACGGCGGTCGGATCAACTCTGATCCAACCCCTGTCCTCCAGCCAGATTTCTGCCCAGGCATGGGCATCATATTGACGTACGACCAGGTAGTCGTCGGGGTGGCGCTCACCGCCCTGATAACCGGCAACTACCCTTGCGGGGATGCCGGCAGCTCGCATAAAAAAAACGAAACTGCCGGCAAAATGCTCGCAGAAACCCCGCTGACTATCGAACAGAAACTCGTCCACAGAATGTTTGCCCAGTATTGGCGGTTGTAACGTGTAGACGAACTCACTGTTGTATAGCGTCAACACCCTCGATACCAGTTCAAGATCATCGCTGACCATCTTGCGCCAGCGACTGGCCAGCTCCCGGGTGCGGGGGTTAAATTCTTCAGGAAGCTGTAGATAGACTGTCCGGTGCTGAGGGGGCAGCCCTTGAGGTTCGAGACGATGCTCAGGCCAACTGTTGACCCGATACTGTTTTTTACTCCGCAGGGGGTAGGCAGAAATCAGGCGATAATCCCTGGTCAGACCAACACCCTCACTGTCAGGTTTCGGTGTATCGAGGGCATAGAGCCAACGCTGCTGAGTGGGTTCGATTACCACACTGAATGCCAGGGGCTCACCCTTGCGTTCAATGAGCTGATCCCAACTTTTGGGGGGATCGCCATACCATTGGACAAGGCCGCTGTCCTGAAAACGGGAAAGCGGAGACCTGGACCAGGTGCGTCCGTCGAACTCGGCAAGCACCAGTCCCCGCCAGTAGAGATTTTGCTGGGCGGGGATCGCGCCTTCAAAGCTCACCCGGAAAGCCAACTCACCGGAACGGCCCAACCGGCTGAAGTCACCGGGAGACATTGTATCAGTGACACCTGTTTTGGCACTTTGCTGTTGCATTGGCACCGACCACAGTGCACCGAGTCTTGGCATAAAGATAAATAACAGCAACATGAGCGGCAGCGCCTGCGCCATAATGGCCATCGCCTTACCTAACGGACGCAGTTGTCCTCCGCCGTCAGCGTCAGTGCTATGCAAACCGAGCAATGCTGCCAGAACCAGTGACAGACAACCGATGATATAGAGGGTATTACCGATAGATTGATCAAACAATGCATCCAGTGCAGTGATAAAAAAGGCCAGGAAAACTACCAGATAGGCATCGCGACGGTGGTGCATTTCAAGCAACTTTAAAAGGTAAGCCGAAACCAGCAGTGCCACCATAGGCTCAAGTCCAACCGGACTGCCGTACTCTACCACCAGCCCCGCCAGACAGAGTCCCAACAGACCCGTTTTAATCAGCCGGGAGGGAGGGCGCCAGGCGCTCCGATAAAGCTGGATTCGCCATATTGTGGCCACCGACGCTGCCAGCAATATCCAACTGGGCAAATGATCTGCATGGAGAACAATTACGGCAGCAAAAGCCACCAGCAGCCAGAACAGGCCGTTTCGGTGAATTTTCCAGACAGGCGATGTCACCGCTCCCCTCCCCGGTCTGACAGGCCAAACAGGGCCAACTCCCGAAGCACCTGAAGTCGATGTGAATCCGTGGTATTTGGCGCAATGGTCAAACCAGGCAGCTTCAGTCCATAGGGGACGTCCAATGGCACAATACTGAGCAGGAGGCCACAGAGCCTCGACAATCTTGCTTCGGTATCGAGTCCGGGAAAGGCATCCCAATCCAGCCAGAGCCGCTCGTCCTGGGCAGAGCCATAATGTTTCGTATATAACCCCTGCTCTCTGGCAAACTGCTTCCAGGCTATGCGCTTCGGCGAGTCACCGGGACGGTAGTCACTCAGCCCGGTAAAATCCTCACCGCCCTCAAGAATCTGTACTATTAACCCCTCGTCTCCATCCAGCGGGCTGGAAGTGGTTCGTCGATTCAGCACTGTCTGTGGCGATGGATAGACCAGGCAACGGATATTCAGATCTACCTGTGTCCAGACCCTGAACAGCCCCAACGGATAGAGACTTTCGACACACAACCGACCGGGATCAATCAGCCCCCTGTTGACGGGGACAAAGCCCAACTTTACCCGAGTTTCTTCAGTCGCCGCTATATCAATGGCAACCAGTTCGTGTCCGGCAAACGCGAGGATAAGATTTTCGCGCAGACGTTTACCCGATTGCTGAAGCACCAGTTCAATCGTTAGCGGGTGTCCGGCATGGCCAGGGCTTACTCGAGAACAACTGATATTGAGGCCAGACAAATTCGCAAAGCTGTGCAGTATGGCCACCACAAAAATTGCGGTCAGCAGGCAGGTAATACCAAATACCAGATTATTTTCATAATTGGTGGCTACCAGCCAGCAAAGTACGACCAGCAACAGAAATGAAAATCCCGCTTTGGAGGGAAAAATAAAAAGACTGCGGGTATTCAGCTTTATCTGACGGGCTGGTGGTAATCGGTGTCCCAACCAACGTGCGTAGAGATGCTGAAAAAATTGCCTGAATGGACTGATCATGACGGCCTTTTTTGTCCTGCAGCACGGGGCGAAAATACTGCCACATCGTACTCCGACTTCATCGTCCGCTGCTTGTTTAAAAAATATCCACTGCGCTCAGCACCAGATTGGCAAGCACATCGCCATCGTGATTGGCGCACTCTCCAGCACCGCGCAAACGATGACCTGCAACGGAGGGAAAAACGGCCTGAATATCTTCAGGAATCACATATTGCCGGCCATGGATCAGAGCCCAGGCGCGGGCACATTGCAGTACGGCCAATGCACCGCGTGGAGATAAACCGTAGTAAAAAACGGGATCATCGCGGGTAAATTGCACCAACCGTTGCAGGTAATCCACCAGATTTTCAGCCACTTTGACATCCGCTACATGTTGCTGGATCTGCAACAGCTGCTTTGCTGGCAATAATGTTTTGATCTCTGCCAATCGACTGCGGGGATTGACCCCTGACAGCAATGCCCGTTCGGAGCGTGGGTCCGGATAACCCAGCTCGATGCGCATCAGAAAGCGATCCAGCTGTGACTCCGGCAATGGATAGGTTCCCGATTGAGTCAGCGGGTTCTGGGTGGCTATTACAAAAAATGGATGCGGCAACGGCCGGGTTTCGCCTTCCACCGTCACCTGACCCTCGGCCATCGCTTCCAGTAATGCACTCTGGGTTTTTGGTGTCGTGCGGTTTATTTCATCAGCGAGCAACAATTGGCTGAACACCGGGCCGGGGTGAAATTCAAACTGTCCACGAGTTCGGTCATAAACAGAAATGCCCAATATATCGGCAGGCAACAGGTCACTGGTGAATTGAACACGGTTGTAGGAGAGGCCAAGAACAGCGGCAAGCCCCTGTGCCAGGGTGGTTTTTCCCATACCCGGCATATCTTCGATGAGCAGGTGCCCACCGGCAAACAGACAGGTAATCGCCAGCCGGATCTGTTCATCCTTGCCTATCAGCACCCTACCGATAGAGGTGATCAATTTGTCTACCACCTGACGCATATTGTTCACTTCCATATTGAGTGTGATTATGAGGAAGGAATCAGATAGCAGTCAAACCATGCAATAGGTCGCTCTTGATATCCTCAATGTCCTCGAGGCCAACGGCAACACGGATCAGGTTTTCAGTGATGCCCGAGGCCTTTTTCTGTTGATCGTTCAAACGGCCATGAGTCGTCGTTGCGGGATGGATAATGGTCGTCTTTGCATCACCAAGGTTGGCTGTCAACGAGAGTATTCGGGTACTGTCGATAACCTTCCAGGCCTGCTCTCGACCACCTCGCACCCGAAATGAAAGCACACCACCGAATCCGCGCTGTTGCCGTGCAGCGAGGTGGTGACCAAGATGATCGGGCAACCCGGCATAAAACACCTGCTCGACAGCCGGTTGCTGTTGCAACCACTCTGCCAATAGCTGTGCATTGGCAGAGTGTGCATCCATTCTCAATCTCAGCGTCTCAAGACCCTTGAGAAACACCCAGGCATTGAAGGGGCTCATGGTTGGCCCGGCACTGCGAATAAAAGACAACACTTCATTGACCAGCTCGCTTCGCCCACAAACCACCCCACCGAGACAGCGTCCCTGTCCATCGAGATATTTGGTTGCCGAGTGAATCACCAGATCGGCACCCAATGCGAGCGGTTTTTGCAGAGCCGGTGTGCAAAGACAGTTGTCGACAACAAAAAGTACATCCTCTGCACGGGCCAGTTCAGCGAGTGCAGTAATATCAGCCACTTCACAAAGGGGGTTGGAGGGCGTCTCCAGAAATAGCAATTTCGTTTCTGGCCGTATCGACTGTTTCCACAAGGCGAGATCGGTGACTGGCACAAAGGTGGTTTCCACACCCATCTTGCTCAGGTATTTATCGAGTAATACCGTGGTCGTTCCAAACACATCTCGTGAACAGACCAGATGGTCGCCGCTTTTTAAAAAAGCCATACAGGTACTCAGGATAGCCGCCATTCCCGATGAGGTCGCAACGGCTTGCTCTGCCCCCTCCAGAGCCGCAATACGCTCTTCAAAAGTTCGCACTGTCGGGTTGGTATAGCGGGAATAGACATTACCTGATTGGTCGCCAGAAAACCGTGCTGCTGCCTCAGCGGCATTGGCAAAGACGTAACTCGATGTCAGAAATAATGCTTCACTGTGCTCACCTTCTGCGGAGCGATGCTGTCCAGCGCGGACGGCCAGTGTATCCAGTCCGGCTTCAGCAAGAGGATTACCAATGTCGTCGACTGCTTTCATTACCTGAGTTCCATTTCCGAGTTATGCAGGCCAATGACCTCACCATTTCCCGAGGATAGCGATTTACCCTTTTTTGAATTGCTCTTGGCTTTATCGTTGCGGACTGATTCGAGCCTGTCCAGATAAGCCTGATTGACATCACCTGTTACATATTTACCGTCAAAGACAGCACAATCAAAGAACACAATACCGGAATTACCCTCTTTGGCACTGGCGATAAGGTCTTCCAGTTCCTGATATATGAGCCAGTCAGCACCGATCAACGTGGCGACCTCCTGCTCGGTTCTGTCATGGGCAATCAGCTCCCGTGCAGATGGCATGTCGATACCGTAAACATTGGGATAGCGAACCGGCGGCGCGGCCGATGCCACATAGACTTTACTGGCACCCGCCTCGCGGGCCATTTGAATAATTTCCCTGGACGTGGTGCCCCGAACAATGGAGTCATCCACCAGCAAAACATTTTTTCCCTTGAATTCCAGCCTTACCGGATTCAGTTTCTGTCGCACAGACTTCTTGCGCTCCTTCTGCCCAGGCATAATAAATGTCCGCCCGATATAGCGGTTCTTCATGAACCCTTCGCGGAATTTAACCTGCAAATGTTCAGCAATCGCCTGGGCAGCCACCCGGCTGGTATCAGGCACAGGAATCACCACGTCAATATCGTGATCCGGATATTGCCGGAGAATCTTCTCTGCCAGATGCTCACCCATGCGCAGGCGACACTTGTAAACAGAAATACTGTCAATAATGGAGTCGGGGCGGGCAAAGTACACATGCTCAAAAATACAGGGCATCAACTGCGGATTATCAGCACACTGCTGCAAATGGAGTTCACCCTGCTCATCCACATAAAGTGCTTCACCCGGTTCAATATCCCGGACCAGCTGAAAGCCGAGCACATCCAATGCGACACTCTCCGATGCCACAATATACTCAATGCCCTGTTCTGTTTCGCGCTGGCCGAAAACCAGAGGACGAATACCAAGAGGGTCCCGAAAAGCGACCATACCGTAATTGGCAATCATGCCCACCACCGCATAAGCCCCACGGCAGCGGCGATGTACACGCCTCACTGCTTCAAAAATATCGGCGGGTAAAGGCTGCAATTTACCCTGCAAGTGCAATTCATGGGCAAAAACGTTAAGCAATGCTTCAGAATCTGAATCCGTGTTGATATGTCTGAGATCTGACTTGAAAAGGTGTTCCATCAACTCATCGGTATTGGTCAGATTGCCATTATGTGCCATGCAGATCCCGTAGGGAGAGTTCACATAAAACGGCTGGGCCAGGGCAGCACCAGAACTACCGGCAGTCGGATAACGCACATGGCCGATACCCATGTTCCCTTCCAGCTCGGCCATGTGACGGGTATGAAACACATCCCGAACCAGGCCAACCCCTTTTCTCTGATTAAGGCGGCCACCGACACAGGTCATGATGCCTGCAGCATCCTGACCCCGATGTTGAAGCATCGTCAATGCATCATAGAGCTGCAATTTGACATCGCTTTTACCGACAATTCCGACAACGCCACACATGGACTAAACAACCTCGTTTTTAAAGACTTGCTGGCTGCGCTGTGACGCCTGTTCACTAGAGCAGATTTTTTAGAAAGCCTAACACCGCAGCTCCGGCCTCCCTGGCGAAATTTTCAAACTGCATAAAAAAAGAAATCAGGTGTGATTCCTGCCACCACACATCTTCTGTCACTGGCAGTATTTCCGTCAGGACAAGCAGTACCACCATAATAATGATCAGGCCCCGGGTCAGGCCAAACAATACACCCAGGAGCCGATCGGTGCCGGTCAGACCCGTCGCTTCCACCAGTTTTCCCAACAGATAACTACAGATACCGCCAATGATCAAAACAACAATAAACAGAGTAATCCAGGCAGTCAGCATACGCAGGGAAGGTGTTGAAATAAGATCAACCAACCATAATGCAAGCTCATCGTGGAAAATGGATGCAATGATTGCCGCTGCCAACCAGATTACCAACGATAGGGCTTCTTTGATGAAGCCTCTCACCGCGCTAATCAGCACAGAAAATCCTAAAACTGCAATAATCGCCCAGTCTGCCCAGTTCATGCTTTCATCATTTTTTAGAATGCCCGAGAGTGTATCAGAGCGAGGTTCTTCGGTCAGGGATCAAAGTGCAACATCAATGCATTGACACCATATTTTTTGTCGATGGCCGCTTTGTCTTCCATTAGCTTACTCTTTAGTACCTTGGGGCCCACGAAAACCCGGTTCAGCTCTCCGGTCTCGCCTTTCTGGTCTCGGACATAGGCGCTATAACCCTCCGCCAGAAGCTGCTTCAGCAATGACTGCGCCTTTTCCGCATCGCGAAAACTGCCCACCTGTAAAACCCAGGCTTCCGCAACACCCTCTTCAGTCAACGCCGGCGGCTGCGGTGAGGAAGTCTCAACCCCTGCATCTACCTCTTGCGAAACTTCGGGCTGGAAGATATTTTCATCGTCTATTGCAGCTTCAATATTGTCCGGGCGATTCGGTTCATCGACGACCACAGGAGCAATATCCGGGGAGTCGGGAATTTGCGAGCGAGTATCGACCTTGGCAGCATCGGAAAAATCAAACAGTAAAGCAAACAGAATCAGAGCCAGCGCCAGCAATACAAAGCCACCGACAATGCGCTGTTTCATATTTTCACTCAACATCCTTTTTTCCTTTTGGCAGGTTTTGCCACCAGTCCAGTATCGGTCCAACAGTAAAGAAAGAGCCGAAAACAACCACTTGGTCGTCGGGAGTAGCTTCACACAGGGCCGATTCAAGAGCGTTCAGCGGGGAAGAACAGACCCTCGTTCTGACGGATACCGACCCATTGGTATTGTACAACATCGATGAGAGCATACCTGCATCTGCGGCTCTCGGCTGGTTTGGTATATTGCAAAAGTACCAGCTTTTAACCATCGGTCCCAACGGTGCAAGAATATTTGGAATATCTTTATCCGCCATCAGACCGACAACCGCAATCAAGTGGCCCGAGAAACTATTGAGCCGATCTGCCAACAGTGTCGCTGCCTGGGGATTATGGGCCACATCCAACACCACGGATACACCATTGATAGTCACTTTTTGAAACCGGCCCGGCACCGCAACAGCACCGATTGCGCTGGTATCCACTTCAGAAGGTGTCAGACCCGTGATCAGACTGGTGGCTTGTAGAGCACAGGCAATACTGGCAGGCGGCAGGCAAGTCTCAGGCAACGGCACGAACTGCCTGGCCGAAAAATCCCTGCCATTGACCATCAGCTTTGCACCAACTTTCTCAGCGGTGCCGATTAACCCTGCAACTGGATTCGGGTCACCACAAATCAGCGGTTTACCTGCACGTGCAATGGCCGCTTTTTCAGCCGCTATTTGGTTGAGATCATCGCCGAGCCATTCCTGATGATCCAGCGCCACACCTGTGACAATCGCTATATCGGCATCAAGAATATTGACTGCGTCGAGCCGCCCTCCCAAACCGACTTCGAGAAGCGCAACATCCAGTTCCTCCCTGGCCATCAGTATCAGGGCAGCCAGCGTACCAAATTCGAAGTACGTCAGGCTCGTCTGCCCTCTGGACTGCTCTATTTGTTCAAATGCTTCACAAATGGCCTCATCACTGACGCAATGGCCATCAATGACTATGCGCTCGCGGTAGTTGATCAGATGAGGCGATGTATAGCAGGCCACGCGATAACCTGCAGCGGCCAACAACGCTTGCAGTGCAGCGATGCAAGAGCCTTTGCCGTTGGTACCGGCAATGGTGACGATGGTTTTTGCGGGCGAACGACTGCCCGGCACATCCACCAACCCCAACTCCCTGGCAACCAGGCGAATCCGCCCCAGACCAAGCTCAATTTCTTTGGGATGCCTGTTTTGTAACAGGGTCAGCCATTCACTCAGTGAGCGCTGGGGCATCGATATGATCAGGTTCTGGACAATGGGTGAACTTTGAAATGAGTGACGCCAGCGTATCCCGAAGCTCAGGGCGAGGAATGATTAAATCGATTGCTCCGTGCTCCAGCAGAAATTCTGCGCGCTGGAAGCCCTTGGGCAATCGCTGACGGATGGTTTGTTCAATAATGTTGGGCCCGGCAAAACCGGCTCTTGCCGCAGGCTCGGCGGCATTAATATCGCCCAACAGTGCAAGACTGGCAGAAACACCGCCATATACAGGGTCTGTCATTACCGAGATATAGGGCGTTCCCTGACTTTTAAGCCTTTCTATAATTGCGCTGGTTTTGGCCATCTGCATGAGTGATATCAGCGCTTCCTGCATACGCGCACCGCCAGTGGCGGAAAAGCAGATCAACGGGATATTTTCCTGCAGGGAAACCTGGGCTGCACGGGTAAAGCGTTCACCAACCACATAACCCATGGAACCACCGTGAAAGGCGAACTCAAATGCCACTGCAACAACGGGCATGCCCTTTAATGTGCCCTTCATAGCCACCAGCGCGTCATCTTCACCGGTCAGTTTCTGGGCATCATTCAATCGGTCTTTATATCGCCGTACATCCTTGAACTTGAGACGATCAACGGGCTTGACTTCCGTGGCAAGCTCTTCACGGCCCTCCCGATCAAGAAAGAAGTCCAGTCGACGGCGGGCACCTATACGGAGGTGGTGATCACACTTCGGACAAACTTCAAGATTCTTTTCGAGCTCTGGACGATAAAGTGGTGCACTGCATTTAGGGCATTTTTTCCACAGCCCTTCGGGAACACTCTGGGTGCGATCTTTTTTCTGGGTCGCCGGACCCTTGGGGCGGATTTTTTCCAACCAGCTCATAGTTTATTCCGTCAGTTATCCAGTGCATCCCGCATTTCTGCGACCAGGCTTGAAACTGCCTTTGAAAAAGTCTGTGGTGACGTCTCACCGCGCGCAGCCAGCTCAGCCATTTTACTCACCAGCACACTACCAACCACCACGCCATCGGAGAGGTCGGCAACAGCGCGCGCTGAGGCACCATCTTTAATCCCGAATCCTACACAGACTGGCAGGTCAGTCAATGTGCGGATATGGTCCACATGCTGTTTCACTGACACCACATCGAGATTACCCGCACCGGTCACACCTTTCAGCGAGACATAATAAATAAAGCCACCGGCCATTTCTGCAACCATTTTCTGTCGCTTGTCACTGCTGGTGGGTGCCAACAGAAAAATATTTTCCATGCCCGCTTCACCGAGCTGTTGATTAAATTCCCCCGCTTCCTCAGGGGGAAGATCGACTGTCAGGACTCCATCAATCCCGGCATCGAGAGCGAGCTCAATAAAATGCTGATAGCCCAGCCGCTCTATGGGATTGGCGTACCCCATCAAAATGACCGGAGTGGTGGCATTGGTCTCCCTGAATTGTTTCACCAACGTCAACGCATCACGCAGGCTGCTACCATGGGCCAAGGCACGCTCATGGGCCTTCTGAATCACCGGCCCCTCAGCAGTCGGATCTGAAAAAGGAACCCCGAGCTCGAGAATATCGGCACCATTTTCGACCAGAGCATGCATCACCGGCAACGTCACATCCGCGGCGGGATCACCTAATACTACATAAGGAATCAGGGCCTTGCGGCCCTGTTGTTTAAGAACTTCAAAACGTTGTTTAATCCTGTTCACAGACAATTTTCCAACTTCTTTTTTATTAATGCATGATTACAGAGTGATGCCATCGATTTCTGCAACCGTCAGAATATCTTTGTCACCCCGTCCAGAAAGATTCACTACGATGGTCTGATCTGGATCCATCTGGCGAGCCAATTTTTCGGCATAGGCAATCGCATGACTGGACTCCAGGGCCGGCATGATACCTTCGATTCTGGTCAGATGACGAAATGCATCCATCGCCTCATCGTCGTCAATGGCCACGTATTTGACACGACCGATATCTTTCAACCAGGAATGCTCCGGACCAACTCCGGGGTAATCCAGTCCAGCTGAGATGGAGTGGGTTTCAATAATCTGTCCGTTTTCGTCTTCCATCAGGTAAGTACGGTTACCGTGGAGAACACCGGGAATGCCATCGTTAAGCGGTGCAGCGTGTTTCCCTGTACCGAGGCCAAACCCACCGGCCTCCACTCCGTACATCGCGACCGATTCGTCTGCCAGAAACGGGTGAAACAAACCGATGGCGTTTGACCCTCCACCAACACAGGCGACCAGGGCATCTGGCAATTTACCGGTTTGGGCCAAGGACTGCTGACGGGCCTCGCGGCCGATCACGGATTGAAAATTCCTCACCAGTTCCGGGTAGGGATGAGGCCCGGCACAGGTGCCAATGATATAGAACGTATCATCGACATTGGTCACCCAGTCGCGCAGTGCTTCATTCATGGCATCCTTGAGTGTTCTGGAACCCGAAGTGACGGGCACAACCGTCGCACCAAGCAACTTCATACGGTAGACATTCAGGGATTGGCGCTGAATATCTTCCTCGCCCATGAACACATGGCATTCCAGACCGAGGCGGGCAGCCACGGTGGCCGTGGCCACGCCGTGTTGACCAGCACCGGTTTCGGCAATCACCCGTTGCTTGCCAGTATGCTTGGCCAGCAACGCCTGACCGATCGTATTATTGATTTTGTGTGCACCGGTGTGGTTCAGATCCTCACGCTTCAGAAACAGTTTTGCGCCACCGGTTTCCCTGGTCCAACGCTCCGCAAAATACAGCGGTGATGGACGTCCGACATAGTGGGCCAGGTCGTAATCAAACTGCGCCTGAAATTCGGGATCATCTTTTAAGCTGCGATAGATACTCTCTAGCTCATCCAGCGCATAAATCAGGGTTTCAGAAACAAAGCGTCCACCGTAGGGGCCGAAATGGCCATGGGCATCCGGCATCTGGTTAAAATCAATCGAGGCTTTCTTGTTCACTGTGTTCTCCGACGTGTTACCCAGCTGAAGCGCGGGCAATAAACTGTTCTATGAGTCGAGCGGATTTAATACCCGGAGCCGCCTCCACACCACCACTCACATCTACTGCGTAGGGTCGGGTCTGCGAAACGGCATCAGCCACATTGCCGGGGTTCAAACCGCCCGCCAGAATCAGCGGAAAATCTGAACCCGATGGCAGACGCCGCCAGGCAAATGTTTCTCCGGTACCGCCATACTTGTCTTTATGCCAGGCATCAAACAGAAATCCGCTCGCGGTGGGGAACCGCGCCAGCTCCCTTGACAGATTCAGGTCCGGCGCCATTCTTATCGCTTTGATAAACGGTCTGCCAAACTGCCGGCAATACTCATTGTCCTCATCGCCATGGAACTGCAGAAGTTGCAGCCCCACTCTCTCAAGTGTCTCTACCACCTGTTGCTGCGGAGCATTGACAAACAAACCGACCGTTGTGACAAAAGGACCCACTTCAGCTGAGATGACTGCGGCATCTGATAGGCCCACAAATCTGGGGCTTTTTGCATAAAACACCAGACCTATCGCGTCAACTCCGGCAGCAGCAGCGACACGAGCATCTTCCGGTCGGGTTATACCGCAGACTTTGACACGAGTTCGTTTCACTATGCGCCCCATTGATTCTGGAAGGATTGTAGCAAAAAAAGCACTGATTGAGGCTATTGAGCACTGCCCTTCTTCGATCAGGCGTCTGCAATAAATTGAGGGCCTGGCACAAACAGAGGTACGTCAAAACAGTCGGGGTAGTTCACTCTCACCAGATACAAACCGTTAGGTGGAGCAGTTGGCGGCGCTTTAGTACGATCCCGCAACAATAACAGTTCTTTCAACCAGTCTTTTGATCTGTCGCCACGACCGATACAGAGCAATGCTCCAACAATATTGCGGACCATATGGTGGAGAAACGCATTTGCCGTTATTTCAACAATGACGAGGTCTGCCTGTCGCCAAACCCTGGCTCGCTGGATATTGCGGTTTGGTGAGTTGGACTGACAGCCTGCAGCCCGAAAGGAACTGAAATCATGTTCTCCGATCAAGTGCTGGATGGCCCGATGCATGTCAGGCGCATTCAGCGGTCGCTTCTCCCAACTCAACCCATGGTAGAAAAGCGCGGAACGCTGAGCCTGATTGGTAATCAGGTATCGGTAGGTTCTGGCTGTGGCACTGAAACGCGCATGAAAGTCTGCTGTTTGTTCGGCCACCCAGTGCAACCTTATCCCGTAGGGTAAATTGGCATTACCACCCAGTAGCCAGTTGCGATTAAGCCTCTTCGCAGCAGTATCAAAATGAATGATCTGGTTGGTACCGTGTACACCGGTATCCGTGCGTCCCGCACAAACGACCGATATGGCCTCATTGGCAACCCTGGACAGAGCTGCTTCCACTGAAGCCTGCACACTGGGGCTATGTCGTTGCCGCTGCCAACCACAAAAAGTGCTGCCGTCGTATTCGACGGCAGCAGCGATGCGCTTTACCCCGGCAGGAAGAACAAAGTCCTCAGCCGAGTGCCCGAGAGACGGGGTCTCTCGGGTTAGTCCCGGAATCATTGTTGTCAGGAAAGTGTCTCGAGTAGGTCGTTAGCTTTTTTGCGCTGCTCTTCGGTGCCACTCTGAAGCACCTCCTCAAGCAAATCGCGCGCATTGTCCGGGTCACCCATATCCACATAGGCTTCTGCCAGAACCAGTTTGGTATCGGACTCATCATCGTCACCCAGTGAGTCCTCCACACTAGCGAGATCATCAAAGCCATCATTTTCTGTCCGGGGTTCAGCCTGCTCATCTTCTTCTTTCGCGGGGCCTTCTTCATCAAAATCAATATTCTGCATGCCCTCATCGATTTCGGTCGACAGTGCACCCAGGTCCATGTCCTCGAGGTCAAGATCCAGATCAAAGTCCGGCTCGGCTTCCCCGGCGGATGGTTGCGTGTCCGGAGATGTTGCGGTCAAACCGTCATCAGCGGAAACCTTATCGGCAGAGCTCTCTTCAGCAGAAAATCCACCTGAAGCGAAAAGGTCAATGTCGTTTAAATCACGATCTGCCGACGGCGTTACACTCTCTTCATCTTTCGGGTAAGTGTCATCCTCAAGGGAGGCATTGGGGGACACGTCACCCAGATCGTAATCAAGTGTCGGAGCCTCAAAGTCGGCCGAACCTACTGAAGTATCCGGTATCTCACTTGAAATATCAGCCTGGACATCAGAGTCGTCCGGGGAATCCGATTTTCCTGGCAACAACTCTGCTTCAAGAGCAAGCGCCCGAGCATCGGCCTGACTGTCATTGAGCTCGGCCAGTGAAGCCTTATCTGCCTCAAAGGCATCCGGGTTATTGGCGTTGACATGCACTTCCAGCAATTTTAGACGCAGCGAGCTGTCCTGCGGATCAGCCTCTATGGCCTTGCGAAGAATATTCTCAGCCTGACGATAATTTCCCAGCGAAAGATAGATATCTGCTTCGCCCTTAGGGTCAACGCCTTCACCATCACCAAGCTCGAGCTCCTCAAGGTCTTTTAAATCTGACTCATCCAGCTCTGCGGCAACTTCATGGACATACTGCTTTTCTGTCTCAGTAAAGGTTTCGGCAAGATTTTCTTCAGGATATTCAGACTCTTTAGGGGTCGCCAGAGTTTGGAGTGAGACCTCGCCCTGGTCATCATCATCGTTTTTCCGATTGCGGAAAAACATGACCACCGCCAGTAAAAGCGCAAGTAGCGCAATCAAGGGATAAAGCAAATAGTCCATCCAGCCCGCCAGACCCAATGACCTGTCACCTTGACCACCTTGAGTTGATGCAGGTTCGGCAACGGTATTGGCTTCAACATCTGACGCTGCGGGCTCTTTGAGGGCTGAGGGCTCTTTTTGGGCTGAAGGCTCTTCTATGGCGGAAGGCTCTTCTGCCTGAACTGCCAACTGAGTGCCGCGCAGGGAGTCATCCTGAATTTCCACCAGACGATTCATGGTGGACAACTGTTCTTCCAGGTTGGCGATACGGGTTTTCAGATCATCATTTTCACGAAGGGTCTTGTCCAGTTCTTCCTGTGCAGCTATTAGTTCGTCCTGTCCGGAACCGGAGGAGCCGTCAGCCTGACCGTCACCATTCACGTTTCCAGTGGATTGCTCGCTGGCATCATCGGTGCCCAGCGCAGCGAGCTTGAGACGACCTTCTCCCGCAACCGCAGAATCAGTGGCCGCCGCACCCTGTTCGGTAGCATCCAGCACAGGGGCCAATGCCTCGTCCTCTTTAGCAGGTATCGATTCAGGCTGACTGAGTTCAGTCCTGACTTCTGTTTGGGTCAGTGCCCGAATATCACTACCCTCCGGCAACCGAAGAACAGCCCCTTTTTTCAGCAGGTTGATATTGTCATTGATGAAAGCATCCGGATTGAGTTGCTTGATAGCCGCCATAGTCTGATTCATGGTGGCCTGCCGGGGACGAATCCGCTGGGCAATGGCCCAGACCGTGTCGCCGGCGTTGACGCTGTATTGACCGTCACCTGCTACAGCTGACTGACTGGAGGGCGTATCTGATACAGGCTTGGGCGTCGTTGGATTGCTGCGGAGCTGCGGGCCGGAACTCGCAGCCTCAATCTTTTTTGCAGCAGTCTTCTCCGAAGCATAGACCGGTAAATCAAGCAACAGGGTATATTCGCGCACAAGACGACCGGTTGGCCACTGAACCTCTACCAGAAAATTCAAATAGGGCTCGCGAATAGGTTTCTTTGAAGTAATCCTGAGCACAGGTTGAGCACGGTTTGCGAGATCCACTGAAAAATTCAAATCTGTCAACAGGAACAGTCTTTCGACACCTGCGTTTTTGAAATCCCCCGGGGAACCCAATCCAACCAGTATTTCGATATCAGTCAGTTCACCAATGCTGGTCAATTGAACTTCGGCATCAAGTGGTTCATTGAGGGATGAGTTCAACTTGATCTCCCCCAGCCCCAAAGCCAAAACGGTGTTAGTCAGCAACAGGCCAAGCAAGCCGGTGGTCAATATCAAGGTACGCAGCGTCATAGGATATTCCCTGTTTTACTTTGTGAGACAGTTTCCTGCCCGGGTCTGAAACTTTTCAGAAAACTGTTCACACCTTATTAGGTTCCGTCTGCAAGTATTTATGACTAATAAGAATTGTTCAACTGCCATGACAACCAAATATCGACAAATAACCGAACTGATCAACCTGAACTATGACCGATTGCACAAAACCGGCCCCTGTTCAATGCAGTTAATGCTGCCCTGAACACGATGCGGGCCGATTTTCAACCGTCAGGCTTCCAGTAATATGCGCAACATCCGACGCAGTGGTTCCGCTGCGCCCCATAAAAGCTGGTCGCCAACTGTAAAAGCAGATAGGTATTGACTACCCATATTCATTTTACGCAATCGCCCTACCGGCACATGCATATGACCGTTAACCGCCGCTGGCGTCAATTCTCGCAGCGATGCCTCACGTTCATTGGGCACAACCTTAACCCAATCATTGGACTCGGCAATGATGGACTCTATTTCATCCAGGGGCACATCCTGAGCCAGCTTTACGGTCAACGCCTGACTGTGACAACGCATCGCACCGATACGGACACAGATGCCGTCAACCGGAATCATCGTATTACCAGAGCGGCCTAGAACCTTATTGGTTTCAGCCTGGCCTTTCCACTCCTCCTTGCTTTGTCCGCTCTCCAACTGCACATCAATCCAGGGCAACAGGCTACCCGCTAACGGTGCGCCAAAATGATCCGTCGGCAGTGAGCTACTACGCATGGCAGCCGCAACTTTTTGATCAATCTCAAGAATTGCAGAGGCAGGATCGGCAAGTTCTGGTGCCACCGAGTGTTCGATAGCGCCCATTTGGGCAATCAGTTCACGCATATTCTGTGCACCCGCGCCGGATGCCGCTTGATACGTCATGGCTGAGGTCCACTCTACCAATCCTTTATTGAACAAGCCGCCCATCGCCATCAGCATCAGGCTGACGGTACAATTGCCACCGATAAAGTTTTTGACCCCACGACCGATGCCATCTTTAATCACAGACAGATTAACCGGGTCCAGAACAATCAGCGCATCATCGGCCATCCGCAACGCAGAGGCGGCATCAATCCAGTAGCCCCGCCAACCAGCGTTTCGCAACTGCGGGTACACCGCTTTGGTGTAATCGCCTCCCTGACAGGTAATGATAATGTCCATTTTTGCCAGTGATTCGACATCATTGGCATCCTGTAACGGCGGAACATCGACGCCGACCTGAGGGCCGGGCTGCCCCAACTGGGAAGTCGTAAAGAATATGGGCTCGATTAGAGCGAAGTCATTCTCCTGCTGCATGCGGTCCATCAGGACCGAACCCACCATTCCTCGCCAACCTACAAAACCAACTTTATTCATTTAATTCAACCTATTATAAATTCATTAGAGAAATTACTTTAATTTAAAGCACGCCTCAGAGTGCTGCTGCTACCGCATCACCCATTTCAGCGGTGCTCACCTTTCGGGTGCCTTCAGTATAGATGTCTGACGTACGCAGTCCATTATCCAACACGGCGCTCACAGCCTGTTCAATCGCAACGGCGGCCTCCGGCGCCTGCAGTGAGTAACGCAGCATCATTGCAGCGGAGAGTATGGTTGCGAGAGGATTGGCAATGCCCAGCCCGGTAATATCTGGCGCTGAACCATGACAGGGTTCATAGAGGCCTTTGCGGTTCCTGTCGAGCGAAGCGGAGGGCAGCATGCCTATCGAACCGGTTAACATCGCAGCCGCATCTGACAGGATGTCACCAAACATATTGCCAGTGACAATCACATCAAACTGCTTGGGCGCCTTGATCAGCTGCATGGCAGCATTATCCACATACATGTGACTCAGCTCTACGTCCGGATAGTCACTTGCCAGCGCTTGCATCACTTCTCGCCAGAGAATAGTGGCCTCCAGCACGTTGGCCTTGTCCACGGAACAGACCCGGCGGTTGCGCACTCTGGCGGCCTCAAATGCCAGCTTGCCGATACGAACAATTTCAGATTCCGAATATTTATAGGTGTTGAAGCCCTCGCGCTCACCATTTTCCAGCACCCGGATACCTCTGGGCTCACCGAAATAGATGCCACCCGTTAACTCACGAACAATCAGGATGTCCAGGCCAGACACAATTTCCGGCTTCAGAGACGAGGCCCCTGCCAGCTGGGGGTAGAGAATCGCAGGCCGCAGATTACCGAACAACCCCAGGCTTGAACGCAATTTGAGCAAACCTTTCTCGGGACGTAACTGCCTGTCAACCCCATCCCACTCAGGTCCCCCGACTGAGCCCATCAAAACGGCATCACTCTGACGGGCTTTTTCCAGGGTCGTTTCAGGGCAGGGGTCCCCTACTGTATCGTAGGCGGCACCACCCAACAGGCCCTCTTCAAATTGCAGGCCGAGATGGAACCTTTCATCAATGCGATGCAGCACCTTAAGGGCTTCGTTAACAATTTCGGGGCCAATATGGTCTCCCTTTAATATCAGTACTTTTCTACTCACCTCAGGAATCCTTTATTTAATGGCATGAAACAGCCATGGACAATCTATCTCATGCTGTGCCTCATAGGCATGAATGGCATCAGCCTGTTTGAGGGTCAGACCAATTTCATCCAGCCCTTCCAGCAAACACTGCTTATAAAACGGGTCAATCTCAAAGGAGAGTTCTTCGCCATCTGGTTTGATCAACCGTTGGCGAGGCAGATCCACGGTCAACTGATAGCCAGGATTCTGTTCAGCCTCACGAAACAAATTACTAACAATATTTTCATTTAAAACAATAGGAAGTAATCCATTTTTAAAGCAATTATTGAAGAATATATCGGCATAACTGGGAGCGATAATCACCCTGAACCCATAGTCCTCCAGAGCCCACGGCGCATGTTCACGACTGGAACCACAACCAAAGTTTTCTCGAGCCAACAGGATGGAAGCCCCCTGATAGCGAGACCAGTTGAGCGGAAAATCCGGATTGAGAGGTCTTTCGCGACCACTCTGTCCAGGTTGACCCTCATCGAGGTAACGCAATTCATCAAACAGATTGGGACCGAACCCGGTGCGCTTGATCGACTTCAAAAACTGTTTTGGAATGATCATGTCGGTATCGACGTTGGCCCTGTCCATAGGAGCCACCAGTCCTTTATGTACGGTAAACACTTTCATGCCATGCTCCCCTGCTTCAACGAACGAACATCTGTAATATGCCCTGCAATAGCGGCAGCCGCGGCCATGGCTGGACTAAGCAGATGAGTGCGGCCACCGTTACCCTGACGCCCTTCAAAATTCCGATTGGACGTTGAAGCACAGTGTTCGCCCGCGCCGAGTTTATCGGCATTCATGGCCAGACACATGGAACATCCGGGCTCTCGCCACTCCATGCCTGCTTCGATAAATATTTGATCAAGCCCTTCAGATTCAGCCTGCGCCTTGACCATTTGAGAACCCGGTACAACCAACACCTGTTTGACGGTTGACGCCACCTTGCGACCATCGGCAATCGCGGCTGCAGCCCGCAAATCCTCAATACGGGAATTGGTACAGGAACCGATAAATACCCGGTCCACAGGAATGCTGGTCACAGGACTACCGCCCTGCAGGCCCATATATTTCAATGCGTGTTCGATAGCCTGACGTTTGACTGGATCCATCTCATCTTCAATGCGAGGGATGCTGCCCGTAACCGGGACAACCATCTCGGGCGAAGTACCCCAACTGACCTGCGGCACGATATCACTGCCACTGATGACGACCGTTTTATCAAAAACGGCATCTGAATCACTCTGCAGTGTCCGCCAATAACTGACAGCCCTGTCCCACATTTCACCGGTCGGGGCAAAACGGCGGCCCTTGAAATAGGCAATGGTTTTATCGTCAACGGACACCATGCCCACCCTGGCACCCGCCTCAATAGCCATATTGCAGACGGTCATGCGACCCTCAATCGACATATCACGAAAAACCTGTCCGGCAAATTCAATGGCGTAACCGTTTCCACCGGCAGTGCCTATCTCACCGATAACGGCCAGGATCACATCCTTCGCAGTGACGCCCGTTCCCAGCTCACCGTCCACCTGGATCAACAGGTTTTTCATTTTCTTGGTCACAAGGCACTGGGTAGCGAGCACATGTTCCACTTCTGAAGTTCCAATACCATGGGCCAGACAGGCAAATGCGCCATGGGTCGCCGTGTGGGAATCACCACAGACAACGGTCATACCGGGCAGCGAAGCGCCGAGTTCTGGGCCCATCACATGCACAATGCCCTGCCCCATTTCATTCATTTTAAATTCACGGATACCAAAAGACTCACAGTTCTCATCCAGCGTCTTCACCTGAATCCGGGACGTTTCATCCGGGATCGCATCCACACCCGCTGCACGCTCTTCGCGGTCTGTCGATATATTGTGGTCAGGCGTGGCAATATTTGTATCCAGCCGCCAGGGTCTGCGATCAGCCAACCGCAAACCCTCAAATGCCTGCGGCGAGGTCACCTCATGCAGAATATGACGGTCGATATACAGTAGCGCAGAACCGTCTGCTCGCTGCTGCACCAGGTGTGCGTCCCAAAGTTTATCGTAAAGGGTTTTTCCAGCCATCTTATGCACCAGTAAAATTGATCATTGCGAGTATTTTAAGGATCGCCATCAAATAACACAAATTCATCTTTTTTATAATTTTGATTCTTATATGGAATAGGTATACTTGACATCATGGATACCCAATTACTTGAATCGTTTATAGCTGTGGCCGAGACGGGATCATTTTCAACTGCGGCCGAGCGCATTCATCTGACACAACCCGCCGTCAGCAAACGGATTGCGCTGCTTGAGGAAAAACTGAAATGCCGGTTATTTGACCGGATTGCCCGATCAGTCACCCTGACCGAGGCGGGGGAAGCACTCCTTCCCAGAGCCTCCCGTATCCTAGGGGAGGTTGCAGACACACAACAGGCCATCAGCGACCTCTCCGGAGATATTGCCGGCCGATTGCGGCTGGCCATCAGCCATCATATCGGACTGCACCGTTTGCCACCGGTTCTGAAACAATTCGCCCAACACCACCCCTCCGTGACCATGGAGGTGGATTTTATGGATTCAGAAAAAGCCTATGATGGGATTTTACAGGGCAGGTTTGAAGTGGCTGTCATCACCCTGGCGCCACAGCCCCACCCCAAGATCGAATCACGTATCATCTGGCCTGATGAGCTGGCTTTCATGGTGGCGGATGATCACAGCCTGCTGAAAGAACCCCAGGTGACACTCGAAACCCTGCGACGTTACCCGGCAATCCTTCCGGGACCGGGAACCTACACAGGCCGGATGCTTCGCAACGTGTTTGAGCAGCATGGCATACCTCTGCCAACCACCATGACCACCAACTACCTGGAGACCATCAAGATGATGGTCAGCATCAGTCTCGGCTGGAGCCTGCTACCCATCAGCATGGTAGAGCCCGGCATCCGAATCATCGAACTGCCCGGCATTACCATTGAGCGCCAACTCGGTTACATCCACCACCGCGAAAAAAGCCTGTCCAATGCCGGCAAGGCTTTTTTGCGGTTGCTGGACGCCAACCCTTAAAAGTTCGCAGTCAGCACTTGTAGACGACGATCAGAATGCGTCGATATCCAGCGCCATTACCGAGTCGGAACCCGCCTTGACCGCCGCCAGATAAGAGGCCGTTCTCGGCAGAACATGCTCTGCAAAAAAATTGGCTGTGGTCAGTTTGCTGCTATTGAAAAGCGGGTTTCCATTGTCCGCTTTTTGTAATTTAGAGGCCGCGACGGCGCTTTTTGCCAGCATGGCTCCGGCCACACAGGTGCCCATTAACATGAGCAGGTTATGCGCCATGGCACCCGGTGCAGCCCAGTTTTCATCGGCCGCACTGGCAAGAAGCACTTCGACCGCTTCTTTTAAATCAGCCAGCGACGCCGATAAAGACTCGGCGATTACCGGCAAGTCAGCATTGCCGACCTCTCGCAGCACAGGGTGGAGATCCTTGATCAACTCCATTGCGCCCAACCCCTGATCCCTGGCAATTTTACGCCCCACCAGATCCATGGCCTGAATACCATTAGTACCCTCGTAAATCGGCAGAATTCGAGCATCTCTCAGATGTTGGGCAGCGCCAGTCTCTTCCACGTAGCCCATACCACCGTGCACCTGTATGCCAAGGGACGCGACCTCCAGACTGATTTCTGTGCACCATCCCTTTACCAGCGGCGTCAAAAGATCAACCCGCCGCTGGTGATAGCGGCTCTGCTCCTGACCCTCCAGTTTATGGGCACGATCTTCGTGGGCCAATGCAGAATAGGCCATGGCACGGGCACCTTCAGTCAGGGCACGCATTTGCATCAGCATACGGCGGACATCCGGGTGATGAATGATGGCAACCCCGTTTTTACCCGGTATCGCGCCCTGAATCCGCTCTTTGGCAAAAGCCACCGCTTGCTGATAGGCACGCTCACTGACAGCGACACCCTGCAAGCCAACGGCGAGGCGTGCCTCATTCATCATGGCAAACATGTAGACCAGGCCCTGGTTTTCCTCACCGATCAGATAGCCCACTGCGCCACCGTTATCACCGAACGCAAGCGTGCAGGTGGGGCTCGCATGAATACCCATCTTGTGTTCAAGCCCAACGCAATAGACATCGTTGCGCTCACCGCGCGTGCCATCGTCCTTGAACTGATACTTGGGCACCAGAAAAAGGGAGATGCCCTTGACCCCGGCCGGGGCATCCGGAGTTCTGGCTAACACCAGATGAATAATGTTATCCGTGTACTCATGATCGCCCCAGGTGATGAAAATCTTTTGGCCACTAAGCAGATAATGGTCGCCATTGGGCGTGGCTTTGGTGCGCACTGCGGCCAGATCTGAGCCAGCCTGAGACTCCGTCAGGTTCATGGTGCCACTCCATTCACCGGAGATAAGTCGCGGCAGGTAAAAAGCCTTTTGTTCGTCGCTGCCATAAATACTCAGGGCTGTGACCACACCTTTGGTCAGCATGGGGCACAAACCGAACGCCATATTGGCAGACTGGCTCATCTCATCAACGGCGATGGACAGCACGCCAGGCATACCCTGACCACCAAAATCTACATCGGCGGCCAAACCCATCCACCCGGCTGCCAGCATCTGCTGATAAATGCCGTCCAGTACCGGTGCAGTGAGGACCGTCGTGCCATCGAGCCGGGTTCCCTGCGCGTCTGCGGGCTGGTTGGTCGGAGCGACCACTTCGCCAAAAAAGCGCGCGGCTTCAGTCAGGATAGCGTCCACCATATCCGGGGTGGCATCTTCAAAACCCGGCAATGCCGCGATCTCATTTATCGCCAAAACGTGATTGAGCAAAAAGGTCATGTCGGCTGTGGGTGCTCTGTAAACTGTCATGGTCTGAACCTTCTGAAAAATGCTTCCGAAAAATAAATACAGTGAGTCGATTCTAGCGCTTTTTAATCATATTCAATGGCAAGTTTGTGACTTATTAGTACTGCAAGAAAAACTGGAAAGAGAGCGCACATCACACTAAGAGCGGTTTGCCAAAGCTGAAAATTGTTGGGGATTCACCAAGTGTCCCGTATCGTCCAATTCAGGATAGGCGAGATCCCGCGCCCGACAAAATCTGGCAATCACTGGTTGACACCATTCAAACAATAACTGTCGGTATTGTTCATCCGGCAGACGACACTCTCGGTAGAGCCCGGAAATAGCCC
Organism: uncultured Porticoccus sp.; assembly: GCF_963975625.1. Classification (NCBI taxonomy): domain Bacteria; kingdom Pseudomonadati; phylum Pseudomonadota; class Gammaproteobacteria; order Cellvibrionales; family Porticoccaceae; genus Porticoccus; species uncultured Porticoccus sp. Next base: position 37,895 of record NZ_CAXBHS010000002.1, on the reverse strand, counting down.
TCTGGCGCTGCGCCTCAGCAAGGATGATCGCACAGGCCACCGAGACATTATACGATTCAGACATGCCCATCATCGGCACCACCACACAACCGTCCACTATATCCAGTGCCGGCCCACTGACACCGCGCTTTTCTGCGCCTAAAACCAACGCGGTTGGCCTGGTGTAATCGACGTCACGATAATCCATGGCACCCCCCTCATCACAATGGGCGGCAAAGACCTGAAAGCCCTGCCGCTGGAGCTGCTCAATGGGTACGGTAATTTTCCGGTGAACCTCGGTTTTAACCCACTTCTGGGAACCCATTGCGGTCCCCGTGTGTGGCCGAAAATAGCCGGTATCATAAACAGCGTGCACCCGATGAATGCCAACGGCATCACAAGTACGAAGGATGGCAGAAAGGTTTTGTCCCTTGTGAACCTGATCAGTAATCACCGTCAGATCCGGTTGGCGATGGTTCAGCACCTGCTGAATTTTCTCAAAGCGTTGCGGCGTCATTATTTAACATGCCTGTTTGAGGAACGGATTGATAAGCCAACAAATTGTAACTGATGCTTGCAGGCAGATTGACTCATACGCAAAATAATTTCTACGCGGCACTTTTCAGCAACGGTTTAATTTAGGAGAACCCATTGAGCAATCTTTACGGGACAGCACTCTGGCAACAAGTAAAGACGGTTACGCAGTCGGCCCTCTCATCCGGGGCACTTAAATCGATTCCCACCCGCTGTATCGAGCAACAGGTTACACTTGGCCAACACACCCTCCACCTGCAAATCAGAGTTGTGGCCAACCTTGCCCGCAAATCAAAGGCGACTAAAGATGCGGCCTCCCAGACCAAAAAACCCGAGGACTTTGACCCTTTTTTACCCTACGAACCGGCGCTTTATGTGGGTGAACTGACAGAGCATTACCGCTGCCTGTTAAATAAGTTTAACGTGATGGACCATCACATACTGATGGTAACAACGGAATTCGCCCATCAGCGTGAACCACTCAATAGCGAAGACTTTCATGCAGCGTTGATTTGCCTGCAGGCCAAACAGGGATTGGTTTTTTTTAATGGCGGCCCCGAGGCCGGTTCAAGCATTACCCACAAACACCTGCAGATGATTCCCTTTCCCAAGATCAAAAATGAGGCCGACAACAACTACCCCTTCGAGCCGTTGTTCAAACACCTGCCCTTGGCTGCAGAAGACAGCAAGCAGTCAACACTGCCATTTCCCCACAGAGTTGCAAGAACAGCATATCCCGTTGGCAACGAGTCCGATGAAATCAGACGCTGCGCCGAGCTCAACTGCCGCAATTATCATAGGATTCTCAGTGAGCTTGAGATGCACGATCTGGCTGCCAGCCTGGCACCGGCACACAATCTGCTGATGACCCGAGAACACATCTGGGTTGTTCCACGAAGCCAAAGCAGCTTTAACAACCTGGCGATAAATGCGCTGGGGTTTGCCGGCACCATCCTGGTCAAAGATGACCAGCAACTCACACAGCTGAATCAGATTGGCTGTCTCGAATTATTGAAAAATGTGACGCCGGATTGACCAATTTCATCATCGTTTCCGGGAACTTTTTCTGCTTTATCCCATCTGTAAATTTCGAGTGCTTGAATTTTTCACCCAAGCCCCAATCATGAGCAGCTGAAAGCCTGAACAGCCCGACTGGAGCCCAAAGAGCCCAACCGAAAGAATAGGAAATCCGGAAGTGATGTTTATATTCTGCGATAAAACCCTACCTCGCCCGTCAATATTGGCTCGCCCCCCTCCCCCCGAGGAAAACCGCCCCATTGCCCCCGTTATAAAACAATAAAATTACGTCAGCGTAGGAGGACACATGCTGGAAGTTACCCGGTTAACCCGCTTCTATGGCGATTTTAAAGCTGTGGATGAGGTGAATTTCAAAATCGATCACGGTGAAATCGTCGGCCTGCTCGGCCACAACGGTGCCGGAAAAACCACCATCATGAAAATGCTCAGTGGTTATCTGGAACCCAATAACGGTAGCATCACGATTGATAATATTGATTTGCAGGTTGATCCCAAAAAAGCACAGCTTGAGATCGGTTACCTTCCGGAAAACCTCCCCATCTATCCCGAAATGACCGTAGCCGATTACCTGGATTATGTCGGTGATATGAAAGGCCTTGCAGAGGAAGATAAAGTTCAGGAAATAAGACGCGTTATTCGGGAAACCGCACTGGTCGACAAGCTGCTTTCTCCCATAGCCACGCTCTCAAGGGGTTATAAGCAGCGCGTTGGCGTCGCGCAGGCAATTCTCGGCAAGCCAAGAATACTGATTCTGGACGAGCCGACCAACGGGCTTGATCCAACGCAAACCGAGCAGATGAGAATACTCATTAAAACACTTGCCAGCAAAGCGACCGTCATTCTCTCTACGCACATAATGCAGGAAGTGGACGCCATTTGTGATCGGGCATTGATTATTCGACATGGCCGACTGGCCGTCGATGCAGGGCTAGAGGAATTGCGCAGGAGCAACACATTGCTCCTGGTAGCATCCGCCGGCATAACAGCCGTGAATTCAGCATTGTCTTCATTGCAAGACGAGCTTGCTATTGAGCCACTGCCCGACCATACGGCTCAAGCCAACCAATCGCCTTTCCACTACCGCCTGCGTGTTGAGGGTGACGCCAATCCACAAAAACTGATCCCTGAAATAACCCGGCTGCTGGTGCAAGCGGACATCGATATCTATGGCATCAGCCAGGAAAAACGCGATCTTGAAACCCTTTTCAGGGAGGTCAATACCGCCCCGGTGCAGACACCAGCAGAGGAGACAAAAGATGCAGCCTGAAAAAAGACATCTGCCCCTGATTCGCCGCATTGCCGCCAAAGAAATAGCCATTTTCTTTGCTTCACCAACTGCATACCTGTTCCTCGCCGCTTTCGCGGGTATCAGTCTGTTTATTTTTTTCTGGGGCGAATCGTTCTTCTCCAGAAATATTACGGATGTCCGCCCACTTTTTGAATGGATGCCCGTATTACTGATTTTCCTGACAAGCACCCTGACAATGCGACTATGGAGTGAAGAACGGCGCACAGGCACCCTGGAACATGTGCTGACGCAACCACTCCCCCTGTGGCATTTTGTTCTGGGTAAATTCCTCGGCTGCCTGCTGTTATTGGCCATAGCATTGCTGATGACACTGCCACTTCCCTTCACCGTTGCACAGCTGGGCGAGCTCGACTGGGGGCCGGTCTGGGCAGGCTATATCGCCGCCCTGTTACTGGGCGCAGCCTATCTGTCCATTGGTTTGTTTGTATCAGCCCGAAGCGACAACCAGATTATCAGTCTGATCTGTTCTGTCGGCGTCTGTGGTTTATTTTATCTGGTGGGCACGGCCACCATTACAGATTTATTTGGCAATACAACTGGGGAATGGCTGAGAATGCTCGGGACAGGCTCTCGATTTGACTCAATTACCCGAGGGGTCATCGATATCCGGGACCTCTACTACTACTTCAGTATCATCATTGTATTTCTGACATTAAACACTTTTTTTCTCGAAAAAGAGCGCTGGGCAAACCTCAAACGCACACCTCGGCATCAGAACTGGCGTGTGATCACCGGATTACTGTTGGCCAATGCGGTGCTGGCCAATCTCTGGCTTGGGCAAGTGAACCTGCTGCGCATTGATACTACCGAGGGTGATATTTATTCCATCTCTGATGCCACCCGGCAGTACCTGGATCAGGTAGAGGAACCACTGTTAATTCGCGGGTATTTCAGCAGTAAAACTCACCCGTTGCTGGCACCTCTGGTACCCCGCATGAAAGACCTGATTCGGGAATACGAAATTGCGGGCAAAGGCAAAGTTCGCGTGGAGTTCCTCGACCCGGTTACCAACCCGGAACTGGAGGAAGAAGCAAACACCAAATACAGCATTCGGGCGACACCACTGCAGGTAGCCGACCGTTATCAGTCTGCCATCGTGAACTCCTATTTTAATATCCTGGTGCAATACGGCGACGAATTTGAAGTACTGGGTTTTCAGGATTTGATTGAAGTGAAATCACAGGGAGACAACAGCCTTGAGGTGCAACTTCGCAATCCTGAATATGATCTCACCCGCAGTTTAAAGAAAGTACTCAACAGTTATCGCAGCGGTGGCAATCTGTTCGATATGGTGGACGGCACACTCGTGCTGAACACGTATATTTCAGAAGACCAACAACTGCCGGGGGAGCTTGTCGAGTATAAAAAAGCCATCGCTGACGTCATTGATACGCTACAGCAGCAGGCTGGCGATCAACTAGTCGTCAACCATATGGCCCCCAATGCAGACGATGCTCAGGTGGTACAGGCGCTGGCTAGCAAATATGGCTTCAAGCCGATGTCCAGAAGCCTATTCAGCGATGAGCGTTTTTATTTTTATCTGACTCTGGAACAGGGCGACCAGATAAGGCAAATTCCTTTTGAGGAGCCAACCAGGGCAAGTTTCGAGCGCAACCTGAAAGCCAGCATCAAGCGCTTCGCCTCCGGCATCACTAAAAATGTAGCGCTGGTAACTCCAAAGGTGGATGAGAAAACGGAACAATACGGGATATCTACTCCCCGCTTTGTCCAGTTGGAGGAAACCCTGGGCGCCGAACTCAATGTTACCCAGGAAGACCTGAGTGACGGCAGCATATCGGCAGATGCAGATATTCTGGTGATCGCAGCACCAAACAATTTGAAAGACAAAGAACTCTTTGCCATCGATCAGTTTCTGATGAAAGGCGGCACCGTCGTCGCTTCAGCCTCGCCGTTTACTACTACCCTGACACAACAGGGGCTTGGCGTGGCAAAGCTTCAGGGTGCCTTTCAGGACTGGCTGAGCCATCACGGTTTCAACATTGAAGACAAGCTGGTTCTGGATACTCAAAATGCTTCCTTCCCGATGCCCATGATCCGTAATGTGCGCGGCCATAGGGTTCAGGAAATCCGAGTCATTGACTACCCCTATTTTATCGACGCTCGGGGGGAAGGATTAAACGAGGGAAATCCAATTTCGGCCAACGTCCCACAGGTCACAGTAGCCTGGGCCTCACCGATCACCATCGACGCTGAAAAGCAGACCGATCGGGAGATTACGGAATTGATTCGCAGCTCGGAGAGTTCCTGGATATCCGACAGCATGGACATCATGCCCGAAATTGACGAAAACGGTTTCGCAGCGTTTCCACTACCGAAAGAGGAGAAATCCTATTTACTCGGTGTTATCAGTGAAGGTCGTTTCACCTCTTACTTTGCGGGGAAAGACTCACCACTAATGGCAGAGGATGATGCGTCAAGCGACACAGAAACCAGGACATCCCTTGCAGGATTTTCCAGTGTGACCGAACACTCACCATCCTCAGCGAGAATCATCCTGTATAGCTCAAATGATTTCCTGCGCGATCAAACCATGACTATGGCGAACTCCGCAGCGGGCAGCGAATACCTGAATCCGATGCAGTTGATGGCAAATACGGTGGACTGGGCGCTGGAAGACGCCAGCATGCTCAGTATTCGAGCAAGAGGTCAGTTCAACAGAACACTGCCACCGATGGATCATGATACCCAGATTTTCTGGGAGTATCTGAACTATGCGCTGGCTATTTTGGCATTGGCGATCATTGCACTGATTCAGCGGAAACAGCAGCGTTCCCGTCAACAGCATTATCTCGATGTGTTAGCCAAATAAAGGAGCTTCAGACGATGAATACAAAAACCGCGTTGAGCGGCCTTTTGGCCATCCAGCTGATCGTAATCGCAGGTCTGTGGTGGTATGCCCAGAATCAATCAAACAGCAACCTGCCCCAGGCTCTGCTGGATATCCACTGGGAGAATGTCGATAAGGTCACGATTAGCTCTGAAACCGGCACTGTCTCACTGGGCCTGGGCCAGAGCAAGAATAGTGGCGAGTGGCAATTACTGGGAGATGGGCTGCTCGCCCAGAGCGACAAAGTGAATGCTTTACTGGAGAAGTTTGAACAACTTAAAGTGACATGGCCGGTTGCCACAAACCAGACCAGCCACTCCCGTTTCGAAGTGGATCAAGAAAATGCCCAACGTCGAATAGCCATCCACAGCGGAGAAAACCTGCTCAGTGAAATTCTGATCGGCTCATCGCCGGGACTCAAACAACTACACATAAGAAAGGCCGGGAGTAACCAGGTTTATGTGGTAGAACTGGAACTGGCCGATATACCCCCAAAAACCACTGACTGGTTGGACAGGTCTCTGTTGGCGGCTAACAACGTTGACCGTATTGAGGGAGCTGACTTTGTCTTGGTGAAAAGTGGCGAAAGCTGGCAGTTATCCCACAAAAGCCCATCCGTTCTGAAAAATCAAGCCAATCCCGTGACCAAAAATCAACAGGAAATTGAGAATTTGCTCAGCAACCTGAAAAACCTCCGTGTGACGGGTTTGGTGAAGGACAAGCCTGATCTCGCCGAGGGTCATGCCGTAAAGCTGGATGTCACATCTGGTGATAACAAATGGCGCTATACGTTCCACGAAAATAATGGACAACACTTCGTGCAGCGCAACGATAGAGATACCTTGTTTACTTTTGCAAAAAGTGACTACGAAGAGATCGCCCAATCCAGTCAGTTGATAGTTGCTTCACAGGAAGAACAAAAGGTCGAAGACAAAGAAGAGTGACGAGCAATTCCGAGAACAGCCCCACCCTGACCTACTTTCCTCCCGGAGCATCGATGCTTGGGAGGAAAGTAGTCAGCTGTGCATTAAAGTGATTATCGCAGAAAGCCAAGCAGGCAGTTTTTGCCATAGGGAAGCTGGACGATCACGAATGCCTGAACAATTGTCCACTGAGAAAAAGTGCGGAGAAGTTAGCGGTCGTCGTTTCGGCAACCTGCTGATAAGAAATACCTTTTATATCGGCGACCATCTGCGCCACTTCTATCACATGGCCGGGCAGGTTTTGCTTGCCTCGATAAGGTACCGGCGCCAGCCAGGGCGCATCCGTTTCCACCAACAACCTATCGAGCGGCACTTTCTTGACCACCTCTCTTAAGGCAGCGGCATTGCGAAAGGTAATAATTCCGGAAAAGGAAATATAAAAATTCATCGCTATGGCGGCTTCAGCCATCGCCCAGGTCTCGGTAAAGCAGTGTAAAACCCCGCCGACATCCTGATTCACATGTGCTCGCAAAATAGCCAGCGTTTGTTGCTGAGCCTGTCGTGTGTGCACAACCACGGGTTTGTTCAGTTGATCTGCCACCTTCAAATGGCGAATGAAACTTTCTTCCTGCCACGCCGCTGAGTCCGGGCTGTGATAGTTATCCAGGCCAGTTTCTCCCACTGCCACGACGGCTGGATGGCTGGCAATTCGGATCAAGTCATCGACTTCAGGCAATGCAGGCAACGTTTCCTGGAGCGGATGAACGCCCACAGAAACCAGAACATCCCGATTGGAATCCGCCAGCTCAATCAGTCTTGCCGAACTGTTCAGGTCGACACCGACGCCAAGAAAGGCACCGACGCCCCGCTGACGGGCATCGTCAAGTATTGAGGAAAGAGAACTGTGATTGTCGTCCAGATTGAGATGATCCAGATGACAGTGTGAATCCACCAGCACTGTCTAACGCCTGTTGATTGTGAAATTACATGGTATTGGTGGGCTTGCCCGCTTCCATCAAACCTGCCAGATAGGTTTCAAATTTACCCTGAATGTCACCGTGTTTTTCATTCAACTGGATACCGACACCCTCGCGACGGTTACCGCCCATGCCTTTGGGGGTAATCCAGATGACCTTTCCGGTCAGGGGTAAACGATCCGGTTCTTCCATAAGATCCAACAAGATGAACACCTCATCACCAAGATTGTAATTTTTTCGTGTAGCAATAAATAAACCGCCATTGATAACAAACGGCATGTAAGCAGCATATAGCGCCTGCTCGTCTTTGATCGAAAGGTTCAAAATACCATTTCGAACGCTACCACTAAACGCTTCCATATCCATAATCAACCCGAAAAATTTAACAGAAGTCTACTATACAAACGTTGGGGACAGCCAACCTGACTGCCTCTTTAAACAAGCATACGCCCTGAGCTTACCCTGCCCGTCTGGACGGAGCCAGTGATAATAGATGCTGCCAATCCAGCATCAGCTCCTCCCACAATAATGATTTATTGGGATTGCCCCCCGTCTGAAGCCGTCCTTTTATCTGTATAAGTCGATCCAGATAGCGGTAGGCACCAGGGTGCATTTCTTTCGTCTTCAATTCCAGGGCCAGCCGACTGTATAACCAGTCGATCGCCATCAATGTGTCGAGAGACTGGCATTTCTGGGCTGAGACAATAGCACTCAACTGTCCAGAAGCCAGCTCATCGAGCATTTTATCGAAGGAGCGTCTTATCTCCAGCAGATCTGTCTGAAGAAATTCCAGCGCCAGCAAGGGTCGGCCTTCGGCATACCGCAGTAGCTCAGCCTCATTGCTATCGCAATCCGCTATCTTCGATGACAACCAGACATGAACTTCAGCCGGGGCCGGAACGGGAAAAACAACTTTCTGGCAGCGGCTCCGCACGGTCGCCGATAACCTTGAGAGCTGATGACAGACCAGTATCAACAGCGTTTTCCTGGACGGCTCCTCAAGTGTTTTCAACAGGGCATTAGCCGCGTTAATATTCATCGTATCTGCAGGGGAAATGATCACAATCTTCCATCCACTCTGCTGTGCCGTCTTTTCAGTGAACTCACTCAACTGACGAATGCGGTCAATCCGGATGGCCTTACCCTCTTCCTCCGGTACTATCCGCAAAACATCCGGATGATTTTGCGAAGTAAACAACGAACATTGTTTACAGACACCACATGCCACCTGCCCTTGTTGATTGTCACAAAGAAGCTTTTGCGCCAGGGCGTAGCCAAATTGTTCTTTACCGAGATGTCGAGGCCCACAAAGAACCAGAGCATGCGGCAACTTTTCCTGGCTAATCAGCCTGTTGAGCTGCGTCCACTGATTTTGTTGCCAGGGATAAGGCTCCGTTACCGGCAACATCACGCGCTACTTTCCAAAAACTGCTTGAGATGTATGGCCAGAGAGCGCTGCACATCGGCAAGCGGCAGCGACGCGTCAACAATCCGATATCGATGCCGCTCTTCACTGGCACGTTGCAGATAACAATCGCGAACCGCGTTGAAAAAAAACAGTTCTTCCTGTTCGAAACGATCTGGCTCACCACGCTCCCTTGCCCGAGCCAGGCCCTGTTTGACTGCAATGTCCAACAACAATGTCATATCTGGACGCAACCCTCCCTGTACCAGGCTTTCCAGCTGCGCAATTTTTGCTCTGTCTATCCCGCGCCCGCCTCCCTGATAGGCATAGGTGGCATCGGTAAAACGATCACAGAGAACCCACTGGCCGCGGCGCAAGGCCGGCATAATCACTTCTGCTATATGTTGAGCGCGGGCAGCAAACATCAGCAACAATTCGGTATTCTCTGCCACCGGCTCCGCTCTAGGTTTCACCAGTAACGCTCGAATCTCTTCAGCCAGAGGGGTCCCTCCCGGCTCCCGAGTGGCAATATAGGGGATATTGTGACGCTCAAGCCATTCACCGATAAAGGCCATATTGGTGCTTTTACCAACACCTTCCCCACCTTCCACAGTGATAAACTTGGCACTTTCAGGCTTCATCTCGTTGATATTCATTATGCTCACTAGCGGGGCGTTGAGCGGTAATCGGAGCGCCGCTGCAACTGAAATTGTCGGACGGCTTCCAAGTGTTCTTCATAACTGGCGGAAAAGTAGTGACTGCCATCGCCCTTTGCCACAAAAAACAGGCTGTCCCCCTCTTGCGGATTTAACACAGCATGAATCGCGCCGCGTCCCGGCATCGCAATTGGCGTGGGTGGCAGTCCATCGATAATATACGTGTTATAGGGCGTCGCTTTTTGCAAATGCCGGCGCTTGATATACCCCTGATAGTCATCCCCCAATCCATAAATGATGGTGGGATCTGTCTGCAACTTCATACCACGCTTAAGTCGTCGCACAAAAACACCAGCTATCTCACCCCGCTCACTGGTTACTCCCGTCTCTTTTTCCACAATCGATGCCAGAATTAAGGCCTCATAGGGCGAGTTAAAGGGTAGGTCCGACGTCCGTTGTTGCCATTCCTCAGCCAATACAGCCTGCATGCGCTGATGGGCCTGTGACAAAATATCACGATCACTGTCGCCATAACTATAGCTGTATGTATCGGGGAAAAACCAACCCTCGGGGTGTTCAATCTCCAGCGACAGGGTTTCGATGACCTCATCACCGCTCAACCCCGTCAACAATTTAACCAATCCCGGTTGCTGATTCAGCAAATGCAGCCATTCAGCAAAACGCAAACCCTCGGGAAAGGTAATCTGATGCTGGACAACCCGGCCTTCCGTCAACATGTCGAGCAGTTCTCTGGGGGTATCACCCGGCTGCAGCTTGTATTCTCCAGCCTTGATTGTGCTTTGCCCAGTCATTCTACTCCAGACAACCAGTACGTCAGGCCACTTCAAGAGGCCCTTTTCTGCCAGACTGCGAGATAACAAGGTCAGCGAGGAACCCGAAGGAACAGTGAAAACAAATTCGTCCTCACCCACCTGCATCGGAGTATCCAGGTGCCAGTTGATAACCAGGAAAACAGCGATGGCAACGAGCATCAACGCGCACATCGCAAGCAGAAAGTAACGATGCATCAGCCGTAACACGGTAAAACTTCCTTGAGACGCTGTTGAATGGATTTGACATGCTCACCCAACGGCCAATGATACCGCTCAGCCAGTGAAACCACGGGCCATATACCAACGACCGAGTTGCATAGGAATACCTCTTCGGAAGAAACCAGCTTTTCCAGTGTTATTCGTGATTCTGTCACTGGAACAGGCAATCCCGGTAGAAGTACCGACATCAGGTATTCACGCATCACCCCGGCAACACCGCAGTCCGCAAGGATCGGCGTAAACCATTGGTCATCACGAAAACAAAAAAGATTACTGCTCACCCCCTCAACCACAAGCCCCTGCTGATCGAGCAACAGCCCCTCAGGGTACTCATCTCCCCACTCGGCTCTGGCCAACACCTGTTCGAGTCGGTTGAGGTGTTTCATTCCGGCCAGCGAAGGTGAAATCGCCAATTTTTGATTGCATAAAAAAAGGGGGGTTCCGGTGGAAGACCAGTCACAGCTGTACTTGGGAAACGGAAACCACTGAAACAGATAGTTGGGAGAAACCGACGCCGGTGGCCGATAACCTGCCCCACCAACCCCTGCCGTCAGGACAACTTTAACAATACCCTCATCGGGACAACGCGCTAACAGAGCATCCCGATATTCCAGCAGCATTCTCTCGTCACAGGGTATCCCCAGGCGGCTGGCACCTGCAGCCAACCGCTTACAATGTAATGGCCAAAGAGGAATAGTGCCACCGGACAGCCTTGTTGTTTCAAACAGACCGTGTCCGTAGTAAAGACCACGATCAAACGCATTGACGCAGTTGGTGTCTTCACCATTTATCTGGGTGATGGGAGAGTGGTTATTCATGGGTGCAAATTAAAACAGATAAACGTGCAAAAGACAGGTACAAAAAAACCGCTCAGTGAGAGCGGTTTTTTAGCAATCAAGATTAGTAAATTTTATTAACCGAGATTTGCGTTGATGTAATCAATCGCATTCTGAACTGTAGCAATTTTTTCAGCTTCTTCATCGGGAATTTCAGTATCAAACTCTTCCTCGAGAGCCATGATCAGCTCAACGGTATCCAGGGAGTCAGCGCCCAGATCTTCAACAAAGGAAGACTCAGGTTTTACATCTGCTTCTTTAACACCCAACTGCTCTGCGACCATTTTCGCGACACGTTCTTCGATGCTGCTCATGATATTTATTCTCTCCTTTAAATCTTATAGGCTAGTCTGTTGCTTGGCGTGTAGATTTACCCAACAACAAGAAATCTGTAATTAACGGCACATCTGGCGCGCATTTTACCTGTAAAACCCCCAGTGTGTAACCGCTTTCAGGAAAATCCTATTTTTATTTTATATTTCAAAAGGTTAAGACATGTACATGCCACCGTTTACGTGTATATTCTCGCCGGTAATGTAGTTGCCGCCATCACTAACCAAGAAATTCACGACTGCTGCAATCTCTTCAGCTGAACCCAGACGATTCAGCGGTACCTGCGACAATATTGCCTGCTTGCTGGCTTCGGGCAATTCCTTTGTCATGTCAGTATCAATAAAACCCGGGGAGACGGCATTTACTGTAATGTTGCGGGGCCCAAGCTCCTTAGCCAGGGAGCGAGTAAAACCGCCAACACCCGCTTTGGTAGCACAGTAGTTGGTTTGTCCAGCATTACCCATGGAACCGACCACAGAACTGATATTGACAATCCTGCCCCAACGGGCCTTGCTCATGCCACGGAGACAGGCCTTGGATAAGCGATAGAGTGAGTTGAGATTCGTGTCAATCACATCAAACCACTCCTCATCCTTCATCCGCATCAGAAGGTTGTCTTTGGTGATACCCGCATTGTTAACCAAAATCAACGGCGCACCATAGGATTCGATTATAGCTGTCAGCACTCCGTCGACCGACTCTTGACTGGCGACATCAAGCACCATGCCAACTCCCCTGATGTTTTTTTCGCGAAATCTGGCAGAAATCTGCTCTGCTCCAGATGCGGAAGTCGCCGTACCTACAACAATGGCACCTTGCGCACCCAAGCCATCGGCAATTGCCGCACCAATCCCCCGGGTAGCACCGGTAACCAGAGCCACTTTATCTATAACACTCATCACTACTCCTTTACTACTGGCAGGCAGTTACAACCCTGCCAGTGATTTGGTCAAATTATCACTGTCTTCTGTGGCATATGTCGTCAATGAGGGGGCGATACGCTTACACAAGCCCCCCAATACCTTGCCGGCACCACACTCCACCACGGTATCAATGCCTGAAGAAACCAGAGTATTGACGCATTCCACCCACTGTACCGGCTTAAAAATCTGCTCAATCATCAAGTGCTTGATACGATCCGGATCAGACTCGGTTTTTGCATTGACATTGTGAACTATTAGTACTTCCGGTGCGGAAAACTGGGTGGCCAGGATTTCGGTGGCCAGACGATCCGCAGCGGGCCTCATCAAACCAGTATGGAATGGAGCACTCACGGGCAGCGGCATGGCACGTTTGGCGCCAGCCAGCTTGCAATTTTCAATCGCGCGCTCAACGGCCGCCGAATTCCCCGCTATAACCACTTGGCCGGGGGAGTTGAAGTTGACTGCAGACACCTCTTGTCCCTCACAGGCCTTCGCACAGATTTCAGTGATCAAGTCGTCGTCCAGACCCAGTATGGCAGCCATAGCCCCTTCGCCTCTGGGTACAGCCTCCTGCATGTAGGCACCACGATTACGCACCAGGCGCACGGCATCTTCAAAGGCCACAACACCAGAGGAAACCAGGGCAGACCATTCGCCCAGGCTGTGGCCCGCCATCAGAGCCGGACGGGCGCCTCCTTCTTGCTGCCATATTCGCCAGACTGCGACACTGGCGGTCAAGAGCAAGGGTTGGGTGCGCTCTGTCAGCGTAATATCTTCCTGGCTACCCTTTTGCACCATATCCCAGAGATCATAATGGAGCACATCCGAAGCTTCAGCAAAAGTATCCTGTACCATTGCGTACTTCTCTGACAACTCAGAGAGCATGCCAATTTTCTGGGACCCCTGGCCCGGAAAGACAAATGCCAGATTATTTTTCATTGATTACCTCTGTATTACCACAGCTTATTGATTATTCTCGGACAGTCGCTTTTCAACCAATGTTGGCAGATCCCGCTCTGCTTCATGTAACGCCACCTCTACTGCTCTGGCAAAACCCCATTGATCAGCACTACCGTGGCTTTTAATAACAACACCCTGCAACCCAAGAAAACTGGCGCCATTATATCGTGCCGGGTCAACACGTTTAAGTAACCGTCCGAGGGCGGGTTTCAGAAACAAGGCACCCAACCGGGCCAATACAGTTTCACTCATGGCATCTTTGATCTGCTTTTGAAGCAGTTTTGCCACACCCTCGCCAGCTTTCAAAGCAATATTGCCACTGAAACCATCACAAACCACGATGTCGGCTTCTCCGTTAAAGAGTGCGTCGGCCTCAACAAATCCGATGTAATGAATATCGGGATTAGTTTTGAATAAAGCTGCGGCATCGAGGATTTCCTGTTTCCCTTTAAGTGATTCAACACCGATATTCAGCAACCCCACTGCCGGGTTGGTATTGCCATCTACCTCCGCAACCACCAAAGAGGCGATCAGCCCAAACTGGTACAGCTGCTCTGCGGTGCACTCTAAATTAGCGCCCATATCCAGCAAATAGGTAAATCCACGAGCAGTTGGAATTCTGGCTCCGATCGCTGGGCGATTGATACCGGGCAAGGCCCCCAACTGAAACAATGACATGGCCATGAGCGCACCAGTATTGCCCGCACTAACGCAGGCCGCCGCCTGTTTATTTGCAACATGCTCAATAGCAAGCCACATGGACGAATCCCTTTTATTGCGGAGGGCAAATGACGGCTTGTCATCCATAGAGACAAACTGAGGGCAATGACGGACTTTAAGACGTTCAGGAAAATGATCACCAGCAAGGCGGAGTTGTTGCTGGATCTGTTGTTCATCGCCAAAGAGAACAACCCGTAAATTGGGCTGCTGGCGAAGAATATCAAGGGTCGCAGGGACGGTTACGCGAGGACCGAAGTCCCCGCCCATGGCGTCAATGGCAAGACAGTATGAGCCAGCCAAAAATAACAAATCTAATCCAGCGGATCAGTCTTCAGCAGAAGAAACCACTTTCTTGCCGCGGTAGAAGCCGTCAGCAGTAACCTGATGCCGAAGGTGCTTTTCACCACTAACGGGATCGGTAGACAGGGTGGGGCCCGTCAGAGCATCGTGAGCACGACGCATACCGCGTTTGGATCGGGTTTTACGACTTTTTTGAACGGCCATTTTCTTTCTCCTGAAAATACTACTTGTTAATTATTGGAGCCACTGTTCTTCAGTTGTTCCAAAATACCAAAAGGGTTTTTAGCGGGTTCTTCAGCGGTAGGCTCTTCCGTAGAGTAACCGGCCACATCATTGCATTGATCCTTGGAGTGGTAGGATACAAACGGCAATGTTAAAAGCAATTCGTCCTCAAGCACTTCAGCCACATCTGCGGCTTCACTGTCGACAAGCCATGGATCCAGGTCTTTAGGTAACGACACGGCCTCTTCTTCTGACCAGACTATACCCAATCTGAACTCTGCAGACAGCACTACCGGCATCGCCTCCAGGCATCGCTGGCAAGGAATCAATACAGAGGTTGAAACGGAGCCCGTCAGTACCCTGCGACCCTGTTCAGCTGTATCAAACCTCAGTTCGACGTCAATGGGTTCGATAATATCAATGACTGCCTCTGTCAACCTGTCACAGAAAGCCTGATCCAGCTCGCCGGAAATCGCCACACCCTGATGTGCAAGACGGCGGGGCTCTAATATCCGCGGCAAGAAGCTTCTCATGGGGGGCATTGACATAGGCGCGCCATAATAGTGATATGACCTTGATCTGTCAAAGAAAAACTGGGTCCAATATCACTGGTTTTTAGTCCTGATTTTCCCCCTCTAGGACAATAAAAGATCATTTGGAGTTTTATCATGAAAAACCTCGTACTGGCCTCTTCCTCACCCTATCGGCGAGAGCTGTTGCAGCGCTTGCGTATACCATTTGAAATCATTTCGCCCGACATTGACGAACAGCCTCAACCAGCAGAATCCCCTGAAGCGCTGGTCAAACGCCTGTCGCTGGAAAAGGCCATGGCAATCTCCCATCGTTTTGATAACCACCTGATCATTGGTTCAGATCAGGTCGCAGTTAACGAAGGAAAACTGCTGACAAAACCGGGCAATTTTGACAGCGCCTTTAAGCAGCTTCGCTCAGAGTCCGGCAAAAAGGTTCATTTCCTGACTGGCTTGGCATTGCTGGATAGCGCTACCCAACAAAGTCAGGTAGACATGGTGATAACGGAGGTTGTCTTTCGCCGGTTAAGTGACACTGAAATTACTGAATACCTTGTAAATGATACCCCGTATAACTGTGCCGGCAGCTTCCGCAGTGAAGGACTGGGCATCACGCTGTTTGATGCTGTCTACAGCAGTGACCCCACCGCCCTGATTGGATTACCTCTGATCAGCCTGAATCGAATGCTAATGAACATCTTAACTTAATATTTATAAAATAATTATAACTTACTGTTTTTTATATTTTTTATAATCACTTCAACATCTGAAAATTTATCCAGACACGCCAGCGGCCGATACTGACTCAATCGCCTCGAATCATGAGCGCCGTAGCTTACCCCGA
The DNA here is from genome assembly GCF_963975625.1 of uncultured Porticoccus sp. Lineage (NCBI taxonomy): Bacteria > Pseudomonadati > Pseudomonadota > Gammaproteobacteria > Cellvibrionales > Porticoccaceae > Porticoccus > uncultured Porticoccus sp. The sequence goes on along the minus strand of NZ_CAXBHS010000002.1, from coordinate 21,506 downwards.
TACTCGACATTCCGGCATTGGCAGCCATCGCCAAGTCATATTCTGTGTCGCCAATCATAATTGACTCCTCGGGAGAACACGCAAACTCTTTCATCAATTCAATCAGCATCAAAGGGTGAGGCTTTCCTGCCGTTTCATCGGCGCAACGGGTGCCGTCAAAAAACTGGTCCAGCTGGCGGGCCTGCAAGACCCTGTCCAGACCACGACGACTTTTACCGGTCGCAACAGCAAGCAGATAGCCCTGGTGCTTAAGACGCCACAGGGTTTCAGAAACCCCACTAAAAAAAGGTGATGGTTCACGATCTGCTTCGACAAAATGCCGGGAATAGCTGTCGCGCATGAGGTCAATCTGCTCACGCGCCATGCCGGGAAACAGGGTGGTCAATGCATCTACCATTCCCAGCCCCACTATATTGCGGGCATCCGGATCGGAGGGAGGAGGCAAACCGGCCGACTCCGCCGCACAACGAAGACAATAAACAATACGGGAAAGCGAATCACAGAGTGTGCCGTCCCAGTCAAAGATCAAAAGTTTGGGCACCGACAGTTACTCCAGGTTAGCTAACAAGGCCGCCAGCTCACCGGGCAATGGCGATCGAATTTCAACAAGCTGACCATCGGGCAAACTGACTTCCAGCCGCCCCGCATGCAGAAACATACGCCTCAGGCCCTTCTCTCGCATTTGGCGATTACACTCAACATCAGCATACTTTTCGTCCCCCGCCAGCGGGCAACCTGCGAACTGGCAATGGACACGAATTTGATGGGTACGCCCTGTTTCCAGAGCCACTTCGAGCAAAGTCGCGCCTCGGTAGCGATGCAAAACCTGAAAATGTGTGACTGACGCCTTGCCCTCCGGGTCCACCTTGACAATCCGTTCGCCCGACTTCAGCTCATTTTTACGTAGTGGCGCGTTAATCCGCTTCATCCCTTTCGGCCAATTGCCGCAGCACAGCGCCTGATAAACCTTGACTACACGACCGGCACGCATTTCCTCCTGAAGGTGACGCAGCATGGATCGCTTCTTGGCGATCATCAGGCAACCGGATGTCTCCCGATCCAGACGATGAACCAGTTCCAGAAACGGTGCAGACGGCCGAGCGGCACGCAACGACTCTATCAGGCCGAGACTGACACCACTGCCACCATGAACCGCCAGGCCAGCTGGCTTATTGACCACCAGGAACGCGGCATCTTCATAGACAATATTCTGCTCAAGTAACTGCTGCAACTTTGGACTGGGACCCGCTGGCACATCACGCCCCGCTACCCGAACAGGTGGAATTCGCACCACATCACCGACCTGCAGGCGGTATTCTGCCTTGACCCGGGAACTATTCACGCGCACTTCACCTTTGCGAAGGATTCTGTAGACTCGCGATTTCGGCACACCTTTCAACCGACCCAGCAAAAAATTATCTATTCGCTGACCGTCATGGTTCTCGTCAATTTTAACGAAGTGGACCCCTAAAGAGCCATTTTGTATCTCAGTCATAGGGTGAGCCTGGAAAAAGGAGATGAATTCTAGCAGTTAGCCCCGACAGGAGCACCCATGAAGAAGAAAAAATCACTGATAATCATGCAATTAACCCAATTTACACAGGACTGCAAATTGAAGAGAAAGACAATTGCTGATATATTAACCCCACGTTGAATCGGGCCCGAAATTAGTTCGGCAAAGACGACTGCTCTCACCCAGTCAATATGGACAGAGCAGCCCCACTCAACGCGGCGAAAGCCCTTTTGATTTATTACGCCAGTTGTCCCGTAAACCAGCGAGGACAGCTGCCACAGAAAACCGCGCTGAATGCGCAGAGGTTACCACAGGATTTTTTGAACGATATATCGTTCACCAGGCATTGCCAGCCAGACATGTGCTATTTTCGCCTGCCAGTTGCCGGTTACATTAGCAAACTTTACCGCTCGGCTTTTGCCTCTTCGAACGAATAAGTGGCACCATAGCAATCAAGTTGAACACTCGATGGGAATACCGGACAGAATCAGTGATTGATAAAACTAAAGTGTTTAAAAACAAAGGGTTATGACCTTATTTCTATCGCCTTCCTCCGTGTAGGTGGTATACACTGCTTTGCTATTTATCCAGTTATATTGCTCATTTTACAGTGGTGCTTCTGCTGCTCTTGTAAGGCGCAAGACAGTAGGATTCTTCAATGAAACGCATGCTTATCAACGCTTCCCAGCCAGAAGAGCTTCGGGTAGCACTGGTCGACGGACAACGTCTCTATGACCTCGACCTGGAAAACCGTACCAGAGAACAACGTAAAGCAAATATCTACAAAGGCAGAATAACCCGGGTTGAACCCAGCCTTGAGGCTGCCTTCGTGGATTATGGCGCAGAACGCCACGGCTTTCTTCCCCTGAAAGAAATCTCACGTGAATACTTTTCCAGAAAATCATCAGACGCCGATGGTCGCATCAAGATTCAGGATGTTATCAAGGAAGGCACTGAAGTCGTCATCCAGGTTGAAAAGGAAGAGCGCGGCAATAAAGGGGCGGCATTAACCACGTTTATCAGCCTCGCAGGTCGATATATGGTCCTTATGCCGAACAACCCCAGAGCTGGTGGGATTTCGCGACGCATAGAAGGGGAAGAACGCTCAGAACTGAAATCCGCGATGCGAGACTTGCAAATTCCAAGCGGGGTAGGCGTTATTGTCCGCACAGCTGGAATCGGGCGTTCAGCAGAGGAATTGCAATGGGATCTTGACTATCTGCTGCAACTTTGGGACACCATTCAGGTCGAGGCCAGCAACTGCAAGGCTCCTCACTTTCTGTTTCAGGAAAGCAACGTCATTATTCGTGCCGTTCGCGACTATTTGCGACAGGATATCGGCGAAGTTATCGTGGATAATCGGGAAGCCTATGAGCTGGCTTCGGCATTTATCAAGCAGGTTATGCCCAACTTTCAGAGCCGGGTGAAATACTACGAAGATCCACTGCCCCTATTCAATCGTTACCAAATTGAAAACCAGATAGAAACTGCCTTTGAGCGAGAAGTAAAGCTACCCTCCGGCGGCTCTATTGTGATTGATATCACCGAGGCACTGGTATCCATTGATATCAACTCCTCCAGAGCAACGCGCGGCAGTGATATTGAGGAAACCGCGCTCCGCACCAACCTTGAAGCCGCCGATGAGATTACGCGTCAACTGCGACTTCGCGACATTGGCGGCCTGGTGGTTATTGACTTTATCGACATGGGGTCTACCAAAAACCAGCGCGACGTAGAAAATCGTATGCGCGACGCCCTTGAACTGGACCGTGCAAGGGTTCAAGTGGGTAAAATTTCCCGTTTTGGCTTGCTTGAAATGTCCCGTCAACGGTTGCGGCCATCATTGGAAGAGACTACCTCGAAGGTCTGCCCACGCTGCCTTGGTCAGGGAACAATCCGGGGTACCCGCTCACTTGCCCTGTCCATTCTTCGCCTTGTTGAAGAAGAGGCCCAAAAAGAGTTCAGTGCTGAAATCCGGGCAATAACCCCAGTCTCAGTGGCGACCTTTCTGCTCAATGAAAAGCGTAAAGAGATTTTTGAGATTGAGAAACGCCACGGCTCGAAAATCATTATCCTTCCCAACGAGAAGCTTGAAACACCACATTTCGAAGTGCAGCGTATTCGGGAACAGGACGGTCTTGCCAGCGAGTATAGTTACCGCCTTACCGATACATTATCCGAGGATTTTGCCGCTCCGGAGAATGACCATGTCCAACCTGTCCCCCCGGCTTTACAGCCGGCGGTCAAAACGCCAACGCCCTCTCAACCGGCGCCAGTACCTCTAGAAAAAATCACAAAAATTGTCGAAAAAACTGGCAAACCCGGACTCTTGCGCCGCCTGCTCAACCTGCTCTTCGGTAAAGCTGAAAAGCCGGTTGAACACGACAAAAAACCGGGTTCAAAAGAACGCGATAAACACGATGGCCGCTCTCAGGGACGCAACCGTCGCTCTGATGCTCGCCGCAACAACCGCAATCGCAACAAACCTGGCGGCCAAAAGGCCGATCAGCGCGACAACAGCAATACGCCAGAGGGTGGAGAAAGGAAACCCCGGCAGCCACGGCAGAACCGCAAACCTCAGCAGGAAAAACAACCTGAGGCGGATACCGTAAAGACTGATCGGGAAGAAGAGACCTCAAACAGCACCCGACCACCCCGCCGGGAGGGCGATAAACGGCGCTCTCCTCGCCAACGCCGTCAACGCCAGGAAGTTCCAGCGGAACTACTTGCAGCTGTTGAGGCTCCTGTCGCTGAAACACTGCAAACGGAACCATTGACCGACCAGACAAAAACCGTGACTGACACGGAAAAAAGCCCATTGTCCAGCGATACTGACAAACCATCCAGGCAGTCAGATAAAGATTTGGCCGAGCCAACGATGGCTAATGACACAGCATTGGTGTCGGATCAGGCAGAAACTAACAACCAGGGGCCATTAAATCTATCAGTGGATTCTGACAACGCTGCGAATCACAAAAATGCTGAAATGCCCACGTCAGAAGTCACCACTGAGGTCGACGAACAGGCAGATGAGACGTTGGACATTGAAGCAATAGACAAACCTGGTCAGCCTGCTGAGACAAACACAGAGGAAGAGAAAGACGGGGAGGCAGAACAGGCCAGAAAAAATACCGAGACTCCCGATGTCAACGAGCCCCTAGCAAAAGCAGAGCCATCCTCCTCTGCTGCCCACATGGGAGCCGCCACCAGTGAAGAACCCCTCACCCCCTCGCACAATGCTGTTATTCCTGACACCGTAGATGAGGCTGTTTCTGACACCACGGAGGAATCTGCACTTGAACCCACGGAGGAATCTGCACCTGAGCTCATTGACGATGCTCAGAAGCAACCGACTCGGGCCAGCAATGACCCGAGAATTGCCCCTCGCCCCGTAGAAAAAATAGATATTGCTACTGACACACGCACCAAGCCACTTCCGCAGCCACTGGACACATCGCAGCCTTCCCCCGTCACTGTTGAGCCGGTTAATATTCCCCGGGCGATCAATGATCCTCGAACAAAAAACAGGGTTAAGGAAGCCGGATCCTCAGAAACGACAGCCATTGAAAAAGCAGTGGGGGCATCGAAAACTGAAACTGTTTAAAAGTGATGGAATAGCTGTCGACGAGTGCAGTTTGGCCTTGTCTGCGGTTGAATCCGCTGTATAATCTGCCGCTATTTTGTGGCCTGGGTCAAGTTGACTTTGTTGCTTCCCGGGCACCAAGCCACAAGAACAATCACAGGAGGGATGGCTGAGCGGTTGAAAGCACCGGTCTTGAAAACCGGCGTAGGTTAATAGCCTACCCAGGGTTCGAATCCCTGTCCCTCCGCCAATTTTATAATGCCCTTGTCTGCAGGGGCTTTTTTTTGAAACATTAATAAACAAAAGGTTATGGTGATGGAAAGACCCGATATCAATCGCGGCGACTGGATTATTCTCAAACTATCTGAAGAAACAGAAGGTGTTGAAGCGCTCGTCTATAAAGTCCGTGAAGACGGTTCGCTCTTTGTTGGCTACCACCAAGGCAGCTTCAAGACGATGAAAGCCAGCGCAATTTGGGCTGAGACATACTGGCAGGTTGTGTAAGATAGAGAATCGCTTCTTTTGAGCTGAAAACTTCTCGTGACCGGTCAATCCAGTTCATCGCCCTTCTCTCCGCCCACTGTTCGTATTCCTCCACCTCCCCTGCAATCCCCGAGTCAGAGATCATGGATCTCTGTTTCCGGGTCAACTTCTGCTATTGTCTAACAAGATTCGACCACTTTTAATAATCTGTGATACACAGAAATTATACTGGCTGCCAGAAAAATGAACTCTACCATCTACTTGTACCTGGTAATTTTCACTGCCTGTATATTTGTCGCCAGCTGCACAACTTCATCCACTGACGCCAGCGTCAGCTCAACACAACCGGGAGAGTGGCATGGCCTTTTTATCGATGATTTGGCAGAGAAACTGCCAACACCGGACTCTGTGACGGAGCTGCCGGGAGGCGGGAAAATCTATCGTTGGACCCGAACAGAGACAGTTGAAATTGCTTCCTACTCTAATTACAAACGGTCTGTACAGGCAACCTGTATTTTTCAGGTAACAACTGCAGCAGATACCACTGTCAAAAGTGTCGTTAATCGTGGTCACGAGCAAGTCTGCCAATATTTTATCGATAGATTGTAAGCCCAGGCTCTAAAAGCCGACTGGCGTAATTTGGCTTATTAAGTCCGCCCTGCGCCATCATGATTGTCATGTTTTCCAAACGATGGTTATATGGAGACTGATCGACTTTCTGGGTCATGTAAAAGGAATACAGTCTCCAGCCATGAACATCAACCCACCGCGCAAATTTTACAACCAATGCTTGCCATGGCTACTGTCGGGACTCACTCTTCTGATTGGCGGCACTGCCACTTTGGCTTACTGGCACCACTTTGAAAAACAACAACACCAAGCTGTCAATCTGAATTTCCAGGCAGAGTCTGAGCGGCTGGCAGCCACTATTTCGCAACAACTCAACAGCTATCAGGTGGTGATGCGCGGTGTACAGGGATTTTTCCAAAGTTCTGAACAAATCACCTACCCTGAATTTTTGCGCTACATTGATTCGCTGGATATTACCAAGGATTTGAGGGGGGTTCAGGGCATAGGCTTTGCTGTCCTAGTGACACGGAAGAACCTGGTGACACACCTCGCAACCGTACGCAGAGAGCTTCCAATAAATTACCAAATAACGCCTCCTGCCGGAAATCGAGACGAATTGGCCCCCATTATCTATATTGAACCATTGGAGGGTGACAACCTTGCCGCCCTCGGGTTTGATATTCTAAGCAATCCATTAGCTCGTGAAGCAGCCGAAATGGCCAGAGACACGGGTACTATCGTTATCACCAGTCCGTTGAAACTGGCTCAGGATCAGTCAAAGCAGGATGTTCCAGGCTTCGTTATGTACCTGCCGGTGTACAAGCATGATCATAAACTGGCAACTCCTGAGGAACGTCGAGCAGCCCTACTGGGTTGGGTAGATGTGCCATTTCGGGTACAAGATCTGCTAACGGGCCTTGAACATCAGATGAATCCGGATATCGACATTGAAATCCACGACTTCTCGGCCCGCAATAGCCAGACCCTGCTCTTTCATAGTGATGCCATTCCCCATCAGCAGCGAACAGTATTGGGCGAATGGCAGTATCAGCAGGAAATTAATATCGGCCACAGAAAATGGACATTGTTACTGAGCAGTACACCGGCATTTCGAGAAAGGGCCATATTTTCCACTCATCCATGGGTGATCACCACGACCGGTGTCACACTCAGCCTCGTATTGGCACTGTTGGTTCTGACACTCAGCCAAAGCCGAAATCAGAATCAACGTCGAGCTTTACGTCTTGGCCATCTCTATCACGCACTGAGCCAGATCAATCAGGCCATTGTCAGAATGGATTCTGAGGATGAGCTATTTCCTCTTGTATGCCAGATGGCAGTCGAGTTTGGTGGGATGAAAATGGCCTGGATCGGCCTGTTGGATGAAAATACCGCGGATATCATCCCCCTTACCAGCTACGGTAGTGAGGTCGATTACACTGATACCCTTCGCGCCTCGATTTGCAAGGATGTGCCGGAGGGGCATGGCCCCACTGGCACGGCCATGCGCGAAAATCACCCTGTTGTCATTAATCACTATCTAACTGATTCAGGTACCAGGCCCTGGCATGAACGGGCCAGACAGTTTGGCTGGAAATCAGCAGCCGCTTTTCCCATACAACGACAGGGCAAGCCCTTTGCTGTGCTTAACGTCTATCACGGCAAACCTGCAGCCTTTGATGAAGATGCCATCAACTTACTCATGGAAATGAGCAGTGATATCAGTTTTGCATTGGATAATTTTGACCGGGAAAGTCAAAGAACGGCCATGGAGACAGCCCTCGCTAAAAACGAGGCTACCATGAAAACCATAATGGAAAATATTGGCGCCTGCATCTATCTCAAGGATACCAAGGGGCACTATACCTTCGTGAATCAACAGATACTTGAGTTATGGAACGTTGAAAAATCAGGGGTCATCGGATTTGGAGATGATAGATTTTTTGACCCACACACAGTAAAGCGTATACAGGCAAATGATAGAAGGGTCTTTGAGCACGGGGAAATCATACAATGCGAAGAGACCGATACCGTTAAAACCAGTGGTGTGACCCGAATATTCTGGTCAATCAAGCTCCCCTTGCGGGATATCAACGGCCAGATCTATGCCCTGTGTGGCATATCAACAGATGTTACCGAACACCGTATAAAAGAGGAGAAAATACGCTATCTAAGTAATTACGACGCATTGACTGGCCTGCCAAACCGCACACTGCTGAATGAGAAAGCTCGTGTGGCTCTGGCAGCGGCAAAAGCGTCCGGCACGCAGGTATCGCTGCTTTTTATTGATCTCGATCGTTTCAGTATCATCAATGATTCCCTCGGCCACAGTGTTGGCGATGAGGTTCTGAAGCAATTTTCCCAGCGACTTACCGCAGAGTTGAATCTGAGTGCGACTCTCAGTAGAGCAGGAGGCGATGAGTTCTGTTTGCTATTGCCGGGTGTCGATACCAGTCAGGTCAAGAGAATTGCTCAAGAGTTACTGGATATCATTACCTACCCAGTGGATATCAAAGAACGTCGTCTTACCCTTACCGCCAGTATAGGTATTGCCTTTTTTCCTGATCACGGCAGTAATATTGAACGACTAATCCAATCCGCTGATGCCGCACTTGCCCAGGCTAAACAAAAAGGCTGCAATAACTATCAGATATTCAACGAAGTCATGCGTAGTGACGCCGACGAAACACTATTGATTGAAAATGAGTTACGGGAAGCCATTGGCAAACAACAGCTGGCTGTCCACTATCAACCACAGGTTGATATGCAATCCGGCAAAATCTTTGGTGTCGAAGCTTTGGTCAGATGGGAGCACCCTGAGATGGGCATGATCTATCCCGGTCGCTTTATCCCCATAGCAGAGGAAAGTGGTCTGATTGTTGATATCGGTAACTGGGTATTGGAAACCGCCGTCAGGCAACAGGCAACCTGGTTATCTGAAGGGCTAACGCTCACGTCAGTTGCGGTCAACCTTTCAGCAGTACAAATCTACAAGGATAACTTCTCTCAAACGGTAGATAACATACTTGAGAAATATCAATTGCCTCACGCAATGTTAGAGCTCGAATTAACGGAGCGCATCGCAATGGAGCACTCAAGCAGGACCTTGATCACCCTGCATCAGTTACAGGCCCTGGGCATCACGCTTTCTATTGATGACTTCGGCACGGGTTATTCATCACTCAGCTACCTGAAAAGCTATCCGGTAAAAAAACTCAAAATTGATAAATCGTTTGTCGACGGACTGGGCAACAACGCAGAGGATCAGGCCATTGTGGTAGCCATTATCGGCATCGCAAAAGGCTTGGGCTTTAAAACCGTGGCAGAGGGAGTGGAGACAACAGAACAGTGGCAATTTCTGAAGGATCACGGCTGCGATGAATATCAGGGCTACTTTTTCAGTAAACCCGTAGCAGCCGAACTTATTCCCGCATTGCTCACATCCACTTTAAAATAAATGGTTATCAAGGATGTGGCTACTGATTTCTACCAAAGCCGTTTACTCGTGCGCTTCCTGACAATGACCGCTGTGCGAATCGGGTTTCTGCCAAACCGGGACATTTTCAGGAAATCTTCATGGGCAATAGGCAGGTGTTGACTGTCTAGGCCACTGGCACTCTGTTCATCGGGATCCGGATCGGAATCATGCACATATAGACAATCCTCATCATACCCACTCATAGTCACCCAATGAGGGGCCTTTCTACCGTCGAGGCGATAGGTACTGATCAGAATAATCGGTATGTTGCCTTTCTTGAATTCACTGATCAGATGAGAGTGATGGAAGTCTCTATACCGGACTTTTATTTTTTCCTTTTTTGCCTGCAGAACAAAATCCTGGTGGACAAGCTCCAATACCCGTTTTTTATTTTCTCCTCTCACCCCATCAACAAACAAGGTAGTTTCCTTATTAATCCAGACCTCCACTGGATAATTCCGGTGTGTGGCGGCCAAAGCCAGACCGATCGGATGGCAACCGCCATGGCCAGATGTCATGAAAATCGTGGTAGCTTCGCGCCAGATTTGCAGTTCTTCATGCTGGGTCGGTTGATAATTTTTTGACAGCCCTCGCATGGCCATCATCAATGCCGCCGGCCCACAGGTAAAAGTCGTTGTTTGCTGTATCCAGGGAATGGCCCGGTTTTCGGCAACCGGCGGCGCGAATACACTTTTGCATACGCAGTGCATCATCGCTGTTTTCGTAATAATGACGATAAATACCAAAGGGTTGGTACCCCATGGACTCGTAGAGGGCGATTCCGGCTGTATTATCCACACTCACTTCCAGGCGCAGAAATACTCTCCCGGCATCCTTGCTGATCTGTTCACCGGCTTCCATCAATGTCCTGGCAATACCACGCCCACGATAATCAGGATCAGTAGCAATTGAATAGAGTCGTGCCAGCGTTGTACCTTTAAAGAAAATAATCAGGCTGTAACCGACAATAACGTCGCCGTATTCCGCAACGATAAATGCACAGTTTTCTGCCTGTATCCAGTGCCGGAAACTACGGCGGCTTAGCTGGTCAGTAGTGAAGCATTTATTTTCCAGCCGCAGCAAGGCACTGAGATCCTCCTGTGAAACAGGGCGTATTGATAGTGGTAGCTGATTCATGAAACCCCCACAAGCGCTTGATGAAGCACCTGCCTCGCCCGAAATATCACGGCCTCACGCCAGTGATTGTCCTTAGGGTAGAAATGTGCTTTCATCTGCTCAGCCACCACTGCCTTTGAGTGGCTCGAGGCACATTCAGAACTGGACCAGGCACTGGCTTCGTCAAGGAGCGTATCAAAAAGTGCCGCAGTGCCCATTGTGCCGAATTCCAGCGTCACAAAGCAGCTCTTCGGCCCCATAACCTGATGCCATGCGTAATCGAGCAGACCCAGTTTTGGCACGGAGCTGGACTTGCCTGTCGAGGGCAGACCGCAACCCGGACCGAACCATTCAATGGCTGTCATTAAGCCATCAGTGCCCAGCGGATGGTCACAGATAACCTCACCGTACCCATAGGGCCCCAAACCGGTATGCACATCGACAACGGCCAAATACCGGTTGGCAAGAGAATAATGCCGTATCAGGGACTCAATCACTCCCCGACTGAATCCGGGGCGTTGTCCACCGTAAAATGGCCCGGCAGGATCATTAAACTGGCCACCACTGAATGCAATTTCATAGGGCCGCTGGCCCACCCGCAGACAATAGCCATCTATGGCTTTGGCTCTGGCGTCTCTATCACGGATACCAAGCAGAGGCTGCAACTCCTCATACCCCGGATTTATCGGGAGCGGCTGACTGAAATCAATAAAATTCCGATTCACATCAATGCCCTGATCGTCACAACGACGATTATTGGCATACCCCCACGGGTTAAGCGCATTTATCATCAACATCGCCGTATGATCCGGAAGCGCTATGAGGCCATTGGCAACCATTTGCATCCAGTCAACCTGTACTGCAGTCCCGGTAAAACCTTCGATACCGTGTGTACCACCGATGACAACCAACACAGCTTCGGCATCCAGATTACCAATCCACCCGGTTTGACACAGTAGGTTATCCTGTGGAGAGAGTGTGAAATCAAGCCGCGTGAACGGCAGTTTCTGGGATTCAAGCGCCCTCTCCCATAGCTCACAGCCCTGACGATAATGATCGGGGAAGCTTTGCAGCGAAAAGCATTGGAGGGTCGATTGAAACGGCATAATAGTACCTGGAACGGATCTCGATCATAGCCTCAATCCATATTATGGGTAAGTCACTCGGTCCCTTTTAGCTAAAATAAACACCGGCCAGTTTCTTCTGAACCCTGTCTACCCTCACGGGTCAAAGGAGCTTAACCGGATAGATCAACGGGCAAATCAAATGATAAAAAAAATTATTTTTCTGGTGTTATTGACTGGGGTTCCCCTCACAACCTACGCCGATACGGAAAAGGCCCTCTTTGCCGGTGGCTGCTTCTGGTGCATGGAGCCACCCTTCGACAAACTGGAGGGCGTGATCAGCACCATCTCGGGTTATACGGGAGGGAAAACCGAGAACCCCACCTACGAGGAGGTCACCCGTGGCAAAACCGGTCATTTCGAGGTGGTAGAGGTCACCTACGACCCAAAAAAGGTCAGCTATGAGGCACTGCTGAAAACTTTCTGGACAAATATTGATCCGGAAAATGGTAAAGGCCAGTTTTGTGACCGGGGAAGTCAATATCTCAGTGCTATCTTCCCCCTGAATGACGAACAAAGAACCGCCGCCCGGAACAGTAAAAGCGCATTAATCGACAGCAACATTCTGAACAACCCGATTGCCACCCGAATTCTACCGGCCAGTAAATTTTACCCCGCTGAGGAGTATCACCAGGATTACTATCTGAAAAATCCTGCGCGTTATCGTTATTACCGAAATGGATGTGGTCGTGATACGCGACTAAAGCGTCTCTGGAATAACGTGGACCTTCCCTTCTGAGAGCATTGAGCCCGGCATTTTGACTAGGTAATAAAGGTCGTCAACCGAACCTGTTGACGGCAATCACGCCTTTTTTCATCCATTTCATGATGGAGCTCATGCATCCTAACATCATAAATTTGACCCATATCATGGGGAGATTCAGTAATTCCGCTTAACCTCAGCAACTAATCCTATTGTCACCTGTGAGTCAGCCGGCAAATGCAAGTTGCGACGTTAGCCAACAACCTGTTCTGCCCTCACTCTGATATTGAGGCAGAGTTTTTCAAATCCCTGGTCAGTTGTCCCAAGGAACAACTGAGGAAGCGGCGCACGTCAATCTCACCGATTGCGCTGAACCTTTATATTCCGAGCAATGCCAATAGCGCTTATCCCGAGCTGGTCAGCAGGGAGATTGAGCTGATTCAGCCTGTCTTCAGATACCAGCCTTTGGTGAAATTCTGGCTCAGAAACAGGCCATTACAAGGCATGAACAGGGGTGAACTCACAGAACTGGTTTTTTTATCCAACAGTTATTTTAACCCCCGAAACAAGAAAGCGTGTGAATACGGTTTTGAATGCACGCTTACAGATATAACTGCCGAAAAACTGGCCTTAATGAAAGGACTGCATTTTGACTGCTTCCGACTAACCATTAATGCCGCAATACCACCCCACAAACAGCAGTTTACATCGATCCTGACAACAGCCAGTGACTTTCACTTTGGAGAGTGGCACTGCTGCCTGCAGGTCAATCAGGCCGACCCGGATACATTGGACCACTGGCTCACAGAGTTAATCCGCTATCAACCGGCAATTATTGAGTTACAGGGGCTACAAACAATGGAGGGTGCAGCAACCCTCAGCCAACTCTCGCAGAGAATGAGCAGTCAACACTATCAACTTTTGGCGGATCGTTTTTTTATCATTCAAGGGCACAAACTTCTGCAACTTCGCCAGATCAAGGCTCTCCAATATACCCCCTGGGGCATGGCCAGAGACAGCCTGATAGACTGGGTTGGTATTGGCCTTGGAGCACTGGGTAAATTTGGTGATGGCTTCTATCAGAATACCGACTCAATTCACGACTATCGACAGGCACTTGATGAAAAGCATCTTCCTGTACATTGCACAGGGCTCTTTCCAGATCATCAACCGCAAAACCTGCCACCCTGGCAACTGGTCAACCAGTTACTCTGTTTTCATCGGGTACGTCTGACCAGTTGTGACCTGACCATCAAGTTATGCCCGGAGCTCGCCAAACTTTTCCAAAATGCTCTGTCTATGGGCTGGCTCACCAGAGAGTCTGATTATTTGGTGCTGTCCACTCAGGGTCTCGACCATCTCCGATATTTCTGCGATAGTCTCCAGGCGTGTCGATGTAACGGTCATTAATGACCGTTATCATGATCGTCGCTATAATGAGACATAATAGGCTCAGAGAGATGTCTGATGGATTCGGTCTGCCCCCACAATAATACATTCCACTGCGGTGACTGCCGCATGAATGCGCTCTGCCTCCCGCTTGCACTGCAAACCAAGGAAGTAGAACGTCTGGACGAAATCATTCAGCGAGGAAAACCTCTTCAAAAGGACTACCATATCTACCATGCTGGGGAAGAATTCGATTCTGTCTTTGCGGTTCGCAGTGGCTCGATCAAAAGTTATACAATCAGCAATAGTGGCCAGGAACAGGTGACTGGATTTCACCTCCCGGGGGAGATATTCGGTATGGATGGTATAGGCCAGAATCGATACACCAATTCTGCCGTCGCGATGGAAACCTCCTCCGTCTGTGAAATCCCTTTCAACCGTCTTCAGGAACTGAGCATTGCCATCCCCACACTGCAACGCCACTTTTTCCAGTTGATGAGCCTCGAAATCACTGGGGATCAACAACTTCTTAGCCTACTCAGCAAAAATACGGCCGAGGAGCGGGTGGCAACACTGTTGATGAGTATTTCAAACCGCAATTTCCGACTTAAACTCTCTGCCACACGGTTCAGATTACCGATGTCACGTGCAGACATCGGTAATTATCTGGGACTTACTGTTGAGACGGTCAGCCGGGTATTAAGTCGCTTTCAAAAACAGGCATTGCTGAAGGTCGATAAAAAGGAAGTAGAACTGCTCAACCTGGACAAACTACGCGAGTTCGCCAACTAAGTTTTTTCAATTAACCCCCTGTTCTGGCTTTTAATTGATACAGAAACAAAAAAGCCGGTTTATGAAACCGGCTTTTGTACAACTAGCTAACCAAGTTCTTAGTTAAAACTTGTAGCCTATACCCACCATATAGACCAGTGGATCAATATCCACCTTGGTCTTCACCTCAGCACCCGGGAAATTGAATTTCGCATCGGTATCGATATCGATATACCACACTGCGGCATTGACTACCCAACGGTCGGACAACGCATAATCCATACCCAGTTCAAACGCCACACCCCAGGAGTCATCAAGTTTTAACTTGCCGCCTGCACCGACAATACCCTCAAGTTCACTGGCAACATCCTCTTCGAAAAATTTTGTGTAGTTAATACCGACCCCGGCATAGGGCTGGAAGCGGGACTCAGCTTTCATCGGAAAATATTGCAGCGTCAGGGTAGGTGGTAAATGTTTGGTCGAACCCGCATCAATCTTTCCGGGAACCAACAAATTTTTGGCTTTAATATCGTGTTTAAAGGGGGTGGCTGCCAACAGGCCTAAACCCAGGTGATCCGTCAACATATAGGTCAAGGTAAGACCGAGCTGAGTGTCGGAATCGACGTAGGCCTTGCTGTTCGGCAACCCGGCACCATTAAGTGTAAGACGGCTGCTGTCATCGTTAGGTTCAACCGTTGCGGCACCTGCACGGACAATAACATCTCCCGCCTCGTAGGCCATAACACCTGTGGTCCCGGCCAAAAGACTCCCGGCCAGGGTCATATGAATTGCCAGCGACAATGCTTTTTGCTTGAACATTTACTTTCTCCAGAAAGGTAGCACTAAAAGACAAGGCCATTAAACCAAGCGCTTCACTACCACCATTTGATCTGGGTTAAGTAAACAGAATCATCGACTTGCGCTAGATCAATACACCTTAATGATTATTGGCTCAGAAAGTACTGGAGGGTTGTGCGGAATATGAAAATGGTCTCCGAGGAGCAATTGCAGCTTGTGTTCGCCAGGAGGCAGTTCAAGACTCACCTCAGTCTGGCCACCACCAAAGTGACGGTGTTGATCGTCAGCCGGAATCGGTTTGTCCATATCAGGCAATTGCTGAACATTAATCAGTAAATGATGATGCCCTGTATGTTCCCGCTCAACACCTGCCGGCGCAACACCAATACCACTCAAACCGAATCGCACAGTCACCGGACTGCTTACGGTTTCACCATCTTTGGGAGAAATAATATAGGCACTGGCAGCACCAGCATCAGTCGTTCCACCAGCATAAATTGTCGGGGATAGAATCATCAGCATCACCAGTAAACCTTGCATCTTTTTCATGTAATACCCCTATTGTTGTCCGTGAATGATTGTCAGTGGTCCAAAACTCCGCTCAACGGTAGCGAAACCTTCAGGAACTAGCCGTTTTTCCCCATACAGTCCGGAGACGAAGGTGCACACTTTTGCTCTCGCCATTCATCTGGCGTGAAGATATGCAGTGCCAGGGCATGGACGCCACCAGCCAGCTCATCAGATAGCAGCTGGTAAACTCGCTGGTGACGCTTAACAGCTCCCATCCCTTCAAACGAACCAGAGACGATAACCAGCTTAAAATGCGTTTCTGAATCCACGGGAACCGCATGCATGTGGCTCTCGTTTAGCACTTGTAGAAAATCCGGTGTAAATGCCGCTGTCAGTTTGTTTTCAATGATATTTTGAACTTGCAATGCTACCTCGAAAGAATCTAAACCGTTTAATAATGAACGTTCTAACTACTTGCCTGTTTCGAAAATATTCACGCGAAGAAGGCTATTACCAAAAAAGCGATCTCAAATCACCCACTGTTCGAGATAATACCAACGTAATGCCGGATTACTGTCAGGCATAGACATGATCTTCGACTATACTGGCAGCCCCTTTGTCCATCAACCGCCACTACTGGCTTTTTGGATTTGGGGTACTACAATCCCGTTTTCTCTTAACAAGACACATCCTGCCCGCTTATGAGTATTAAAAACCTGATCGAACTACGTGTACGGGCTGCCATGTCAGCAGCAGACATGCCTGATGACTGCCCGGCCAATATCACCCTCAGTACCAGACCAGAGTTTGGCAATTTTCAAGCTAATGGTGCCATGGCAGCTGCCAAGCGGCTAAAGAGCCGTCCGCGGGATTTGGCCGCCGAGATTATCAAGCATCTCGATTTGACTGATATTGCTGATCATGTCGAAATTGCTGGCCCGGGATTCATCAATATTCACCTGTCAAACCAATTTATTGCAACTCAGTTACAAAAACTTATCGGGGATGAAAAACTCGGTGTACCTGTGCCGAATCAACAGAGAGTTGTCGTTGATTATTCCGGGCCTAATTTGGCCAAGGAGATGCATGTAGGGCATCTGCGCAGTACGATTATCGGTGACGCAGTGGTTCGCACCCTTGAGTTCGTGGGCCACGACGTGGTCCGTCAGAACCACATGGGGGATTGGGGCACCCAATTTGGCATGCTAATTGCCGAGCTTGAGGGGCATTTGGGTGAAGGGGAGCGACCTGAACTGGCTCTGGGGGATCTCGAGGTTTTTTATCAACAGGCCAAACAACATTTTGACCAAGATGAAAAATTTGCGCAGAAGGCGCGTCAATACGTGGTCAAACTACAATCAGGTGACCACCATTGCCGCCAGCTTTGGCAGCGTTTTATCGACATTTCAATCACACACAGTGAGGCCGTCTACCTAAACCTCAACGTCACACTGAAGCACAGTGATATCAAGGCAGAAAGCGCCTACAACGAAGATCTGGCAGGGATTATTGAATCGCTAGAGCAACAGCGACTGCTCGTTGAAGACCAGGGCGCCAAGGTCGTCTTTCTCGAAGAACTGGCAGATAAAGAAGGAAAGCCCAGCCCCGTCATTGTGCAGAAATCTGACGGAGGTTTCCTCTACGCAACAACTGATCTTGCTGCACTGCGCCACCGCAGCATGACATTACAGGCGGATCGCGTTCTATACTTTATCGACGCCAGGCAATCACTCCATATGAAACAAGTATTCACACTGGCAAAAAAGGCCGGGTTTGTGAATACAGAGATAGCACTCGAACACCTCCCCTTCGGCACCATGATGGGTAAGGACGGCAAACCGTTCAAAACCCGTACTGGCGGGACCGTCAAACTCACGGAACTACTCCAGGAAGGTATTGAGCGCGCCTGTACACTAGTGAGAGAAAAGAACCCCGAACTCGGCATTGATGAGGTTGCCGCCATTGGACGAAAAGTGGGCATTGGTGCCATCAAGTACGCAGATTTGAGTAAAACACGCACCAACGACTACATTTTTGACTGGGACAGCATGCTCAGCTTCGAGGGCAACACCGCGCCCTATCTACAATATGCCTATACCCGGATCCGCAGTATTTTCCGCCGGGCTGAGATCAACTTCGATTGTTCGACAGGAAACATTATTCTCACGACACAACAGGAAAAAGATCTGGCTCTGAAACTTCTACAGTTTGGGACGACTCTTGAACAACTGGCCCTTGATGGCTATCCCCATATTCTTTGTAATTATCTTTACGAACTAGCCAGCAGTTTCATGACATTCTATGAGCACTGTCCGATCCTCAGGCAAGATGTGGTAGAAGATACTCGATCCAGCCGACTGGCCATTTCCCAACTCACCGCCAGAGTGATGGCCAAGGGCCTGAACCTGCTCGGGATTGAGGTAATGGAGCAAATGTAAGGCTTTTCAAAAATCATTGACTGGATATCGCTTTTTGTTCTCCAAACTGTTTTTGACTTCGATCAGGATCCGACTAACCTTTATTTATGGTGACAGAAACAGGCACAGCACCTATCAAGGTGGAAAAAAAGCTCCGCTATTCCGGTACTGACTTCTGGATCAAAGTCAGGCATGCAGCAAAGACAGCTGGCCGTGAATTAATTGAGAAGTGTTTGTGGCTCCATTACGCCGCCAGACGGCCGGATACCCCGGCCTGGGCCAAGGCCACGGTATACAGTGCCTTGGCCTACTTTATTCTACCTACAGACACCATTCCGGATTTCATCCCCGGAGGCTATGTGGATGACCTTGCGGTTATCGCTAGCGCGGTTGCCACCCTTGCCGGTTATATTGATCAACAAGTGAAAGATCGCGCGCGACAACGTCTTGCACACTGGTTCGATTGAACGCAGCTTAACAAACCTACCAGAAAGTACCTGATGACCAAGTTGGGGCCTGTTAATATGCATTGAATAGCCGCGGTTGTTTATCCAACAATGCCGAATTCAGGCGCGGTGAGCGTGATTTGGTGGCTCTAAATGAGCGAGGCGCAACGCCAAGTGGACATTTTTGGGTAACAACCCGTAGGGCTGGGGCCAATTTTGCCCTCATCTGCGTTATACCCAAAGCACTCACTGCGTTCATGGGGCAGGCTCTCAGTCGCTCAAATAGAACCACTATTCTCACTTCCTCTGCCTTTGTTGAGGACAAAACTGCCCTTCAGTAGCAATGATTCAATGCGTATTAACAGGCCCTAGCGATCGACCAATACATGCTCTCTGATTAATGCATCGAAAGCCTCACCGCTGAGAATGTCCTGCTCTATCAGGACTTCACGGATAGTCTGGTCCTGTTGCTGGGCATGTTTGGCGATCTCGGCTGCCTTGTCGTACCCCAATTCAGGGGCCAATGCTGTCACGATCATCAGAGATCGCTCTACATTGTTTGCCAACTGAGCGGCGTTACAGTCCATCCCTGCTAGGCAATAGCGGCTAAAGTAATCCGCACCACTGCCCAACAGCTCAACTGAGCTCAACACGTTATGGACAATCAATGGCTTGAATACATTTAACTGCAAGTGCCCCTGGGAGCAGGCCATGGCAACGGCCGCATCATTACCGATAACCTGAGCCGCAATCATGGTCAGCGATTCTATCTGGGTTGGATTTACCTTGCCGGGCATAATCGAGCTGCCAGGTTCATTTGCCGGCAGTTGTATTTCAGAAAGCCCAGCTCTGGGGCCGCTGGCCAGCATCCGCAAATTGTTACCGATCACCATAAAATCAGCAGCAATCTGGCGCAACGCGCTGCTGACACGCAACATCGCATTATGCGTCGACAGGGCAGCAAACTTATTAGGTGCCGTCACGACAGGCATACCCGTCAAATCCCTCAACTGCATTATCACAGCCTCCTGCCAACCACCAGGCGTATTCAACCCGGTACCCACAGCTGTACCGCCAATAGCCAGTGGCAGCAAATCCTGTTTTGCCTGCTGTAGCTGCTTCAGACTGAAATCCAGCTGTGCAACATAACCACTGAACTCCTGGCCCAATGTCATCGGTGCTGCATCCATCAGATGGGTTCGCCCTACTTTCCACTGCGCTGAGAATTCGTGTTGTTTTTTGGCCAGTGCATGCCGGAAGTTTGTCAAATGTGGCAACAACTTTTCTTCCAAGACGGAGAGGACAGCCAGATGCATGGCAGTTGGAAAGACATCATTCGAGGACTGGGAGCGGTTCACATGGTCATTTGGATGAACCGGCGTTTTCTCGCCACGCATGTGACCAGCCAGCTCATTGGCACGGTTGGCAACCACCTCATTCATATTCATATTGCTCTGAGTGCCACTGCCACTTTGCCAGATGGACAACGGGAACTGCTCATCATGCCTGTGACTCAACACTTCGTCACAGGCCGCAATAATCAGAGAAGACTGCTCGGACTGCAGTTCACCAAGTTCCAGATTGGCCAGGGCAGCAGCCTTTTTTATCAGGGCAAGTGCCTGAATAACACCATGAGGCATTGAGTAGCCCAGGTTGGGAAAGTGTACTATTGCCCGTTGCGTTTGCGCGCCCCAAAGTGCGTATTCAGGGATTTGAATCTCTCCCAGAGAATCACTCTCGGTTCTGAATGTCATGTCAATTCCCCCCTTTCACTTACTAGCATGGACCAATTACGAAAGTACTGCGATATTTTCAAATTAAACATTCATAATCCAAGCGGTAACTCAGAGTAATAATACTGATATCTATGATCCCCAACAGGAGTCAGAACGTAACCAGGGTATACATGGAGTTGACCAGCCCACCAACAACTGATCAATTATTGTACACCATGATTTTTAAACGATAAGAGTTAAACACATATTGTTATTTTAAATTGAGTTTTCACTCTTAACATGCTAGAAATACTAATTATTTTTAATATATCAATCAGGCGAATAGTTCTAATGGGAGCTACCATGATTTTTACGACAGAAGACCTACGTTACTTGGTCATCAGAGAAACACTCCGTTATCTTAACGAATGGAGCGCCGCCAAAGAAAATCTTCTGGTTGGTACCGCCGCACAGGAATCCGGTCTCGGTGGATGGCACCAGGGAAAACGCGTTGGTCTCTATCGCATTACGCCAGCAAGGCATCAGGCAGTTTGGGATAAATATTTGATCCGTCACCCGCACCTGGCCAGTGAAATCCGTGGATTGGCGGGCCAGCATAGTTTCCTGAAGGATCCCCATGCAGAATTGATTACAAACCTCAAGTACGCCACTGCCATTGCCTGGATGATTTATCGTCGCTCGGAGCAGGCACTACCTGAGGCCCATGACATCAAAGCGCTGGGAGTATACTGGTTACGTCACTTCCACCCGAAATATCCAGGTTCCCCTGATGATTTCGTGACTAGTTATGCATTGTTGGTTGAAGATAGGCCGCAGGCTGCAGCCTAATTGATAAGCAATGGTCACGGATGGGAAAACGATTATTTCTT